>NZ_CBDTNW010000175.1:0-35238 GCF_965361815.1 Rubneribacter sp. | reverse complement strand
CTGCGGCCCCGGCCGCGGGAGGGCAGGACGTCGCGCTCGCGCAGGGCGCTTCCCGCGCCGAGGGGCCCCGAGGGGCCCCTTTTTCTTGCGCGCGAAACTTATCTACCCCCTGTTCCCCCTTGCGTTTGTTCCTGTTCATCCCCCATTTTCTGTTGATTTCCCATATTGGGAGGGGGTATCCTGTCCTTTCAAGCTATTGAGATGTGAATAGCGACGATTAATCAGGACGTTCGCCGTTTGAAATACGTACGGCGCACGGTATGACGCGGGAGTGCCCGCGGCTGATGCGACGGGAGCGGGATATGGCTTGCAGGCAGACTCGGTTGAGGAAACGGAGCCTTGTTGGTGTAGGGAGCTGTGCGCGCGTATTGCTGTTAGCGGTGATGCTAACGTTTGGCCTGATGCCTATCGCGTGGGCCGATGACGGACCGTCTGGAGCTTCTCCTGCGGTTGCAAATACCCTCACCTTCAATGCTAACGGCGGCACGGGAAGCATGGATCCGGTGTCGTTTGCGCCTCCTGCGAGCGGGCAAAACCAGGTTGATATTCCGTTTGCCACTTTCACCAACGGCAGCAAAGTGTTTATTGGCTGGTCGTATGAACAAAACGGGGACGTGTGCATCATCGACGGCGGCACCTACTTGCTGAATGATTCCCAAACGCTGTATGCCCAATGGGCTGATGCGTCTGATGTGCGCACTATTACCTTTGACGGCAATGGCGGCGTGGGGAATCCGCCTCCTATCTACGCGAAGCCCGGACAAACGGTGGTGTTGCCGCGCATGCCTTTCTTCCAAAGGGACAACTGCTCGCTGGATCGGTATTACAACGTGACGTTAAGCGAGGTTTCCAAGCACTCTTTCACCATGCCAGATCAGGATATTGTGCTGCGGATCGACTGGTCTACCGACGATTTCTCGTTCGGTGGGGCTTCTCCCCAATTTGCCGGCACAACGCAGTGGGTGCGGGGTGTGGAGGTTCCCGAGAGTCCGACAAACGGCATGGGGCGCAACGATGACTCGGGGTGGTACGACACCTCTCAGTACAACTACAACTTGTGCTGGGCGGCATCGGGTTCGAATCTGATGCATTGGTGGCTTGATCAGAACTGGGAATACGTGAGTCGCTGGAATGGAGGCGCCAATAAACTCGGCGAGGTCACCTATGAGGAAGTTCCGGCTGCAGGATCGAGTCCATATTATTACAACAAGAGCTCTCTTCTGGAAGAACTCAGAAAACACTTCCCCGATCAGGGCAACAGCCCCCTGCAGGCCCTCGCCTGGTTTGTGAACGGTGCCACGGAAAGTTCGGGCGGCGGAGCTTACTTCAAAGAGGTGTTCGATGGCAAGGTGCTGACGTGGGGGCAAGTCGGCTCCGCGATGACGAAGCAGGCGTTTAACGAAGCTGTCTCAGACGCATTTGCGAATGGCAAGGGCATTGGGTGGGCAATGGCAGATCACGCCATGACCATTTGGGGTGCGCACTGGGGCGATGACGGGTTTATTGATCGCATCTACATTGCCAACAGCGCCGACGCGACTGCTCCTCTCTATACGGAGCCAGCCCGCATCACGGAAATGCGCGTGCTATACGAAGGCGATGCCACGCGTGTTGTGGGGTCGCAGGGAGCGGAGTTTGGTACGAACGTAGAGCGCTTGACAACGTTTGCCCTCGGCCAGGATGTGTGGGAAGCGTATTATCGCGAGCATCCGGACGAGTTTTCTGCGGAGGCCCCCACAACACCTGGCACACCTGACGCTCAGGCGGGTGGAACCAGATCGGTGGGCACGCGGGCGGACCTGGTGAGCGCGCTGCAAGATGCGAATGTTGGTACCATAACGCTTACTGCAGACATAACCTTGGACGCGAACGAGAGTTTGGCGATCAACCGCTCGGTGACGCTTGATTTGGGCGGTCATGCCATAACGGGTGCCGATGGCCCGGTGCTGGTTGCGGGCACTCAGGGCGGCACCGATGCGTTCAAAGTGGTGATTAAGGGCAATGGCACTATCACGGGAGGCAACGGCGGTGCCACCATGCCGGGCGGTCTGCTGGTGCAGGGCGCAGGTACGCAGGTGGTGCTGGAGAGCGGGGCGATAACCGGCAACCGTGGAACCAATGGCGGTGGCGTGTGGGTGCGCGACAACGCGCTGTTCACCATGAACGGCGGCTCCCTATCCAATAACCAGGCCGATGCCACCATGAAGTACGGCAAAGGCGGCGGCGTGTATGTGACGGGTGCCACCTTTGTCATGAACGACGGCAGCATTTCGAATAACACCTCCACGAACGCCGGTGGTGGCGTGGCATGCGGTATTGGCGGCGTGTTCACCATGAACGGCGGCTCTATCACAAACAACAGCGTGAGCCTAGAAGGCGGATCCGAGTTGCACTACGCCGGCGGCGGTGGTGTGGCAGCCTACACGATGGGCGCCACGGTGAAGCTTGCCGGTGGAGAGGTGTCGAACAACTCCGTGTCGGGCAACTGTGCTCAAGGTGGCGGCGTGCTGTGCGTTGATGGCGCGGTGACGCTGGCCGACAATATTCAGATCGCAGACAACACTGATGACGGAGCGCCCAGCAACGTGCTGGTGGATACCACGGGTGACGCGTACCTGCATACCGAAAACCTCACAACCACCGGCATTGGCGTGTCGCTCAAAGATGGTGCGACCGGCCAGTTCCTTGCTTCGGGCGACGCGGCTGCAGGCGATGCCGATAGGTATTTCACCAGCGACGAGGATGCGTATGCGGCGCTTGGTGGCGGCGCAATTGATCAAGCGGGCGATACTCCCTTGCTGCGCCTGTCGGTTGATGCAAGCGACTGCGCGTTTTCGTACGGGCAGAGCGTTGATGTGGCAATAGCGGCTACCAGCAACGGCGTTGCCTCGCAGGAGGGCACGGTTGAGCTGCGGCTTGACAGCGGCAAAACTGTTTCCGCGCGATGGAGCGACAAAGGCTTTGCCGTTGTCACCCTCAACCCCTCTGCGGGTGATCTGGGCCTGACGATTGGCGGCAACGACGCCACGCTTTGGTGGAACGACGGAAAGGGCCATGAGGTTGAACAGCCCATCACGCTGTGGATGGGGCCGAAAGTTATCTCGAAGTCGCATATCACCTGGTCTAACACCCAGGATCGCACAGAGGGAGACGGCTTGGAAGTTGTTGCGGCCTTTGGCAGCGGCGTTTGCCTGCCGGCCGATGAGGGCAAGGTGCAACTGGTGGTTGAAGGGGGACGTGCGCAAACGGCCGGAAGCCACACCGCGCGCGTGGTTGCCCTTGCGGGCGAGCGCGCGGGTTTTTATGCGCTTGAAACGAACGCGGCCGCCTCGTGGTTTAATGCAGACTACACCATTGCCGTCTCGGCCGATGCCTACGCTTTAAGCGCATCGCCCGAGAATGTGACGGTGGCGCGCGGTGAAGCGCTGGTGTTTGACGTGACCGTGCAGAAGGGCGGCCAGAGCGTTGCCGACGGAACGGTGAGGCTGGTGGATGCCGACGGCAACGAGCTGGGATCGGCTTCGGTGGCGCAGGGAACGGCGCAGGTGACCGTTGCTTCATACGATACTTTGAGCGAAGGTCCCCATCGCCTGGAGTTTTTCTACACGCCGCAAGGGGAAAACGATGCGGTAGCCCAGGTGAGCGCGACGGTGATTGTACGCGAGGGATCGCTGCCTGCCTTGACGTGGAACGGCGCTATCACGGCGTCGGGCACGTACGGCGACAAGCTGATTGACTTGACTCTTGATACGGGCGATGTGCTTCCCACGTACGCGGGCGAGGAGGTGTCCGGCACGTGGCGTTGGCGCGGAAGCGATTCTAACAAAGTGCCCGGCGTGTCCGACGGCATTGCCTATGAGCTGGTGTTCACGCCTTCCGCTGGCACGTACGCCGAGCTGGTGGTGCCCGTGGTGCCAACAATTGAGAAGGCGAGTCAGGGATACGTGAGTCTGATCGGTGCGAAAAAGGGGTCGACGTGGGTTGAGTTCACGCCTCGCGCGAACGCGTACAGCGGGGCGATGCCTCTGTATGGCATATGGGATACAGCCTCCAGCAGTATAGCGTGGCAAGGGTCACCGCTTTTCACGGGGCTTGCTCCGAATACGCAGTACATGTTCTATGCGAAATATCCTGAGACGGAGAACTATAAAGAGGGTCCCCGGCAGGACGAAAGCGTCACCACGCTTGCTGCAACGGTAGATGAACAGGTGGTGGAGGCGGTTCCCACCGCATCGGGTACGTATGGGCAAGCACTGCAAGACATGAAGCTGACGGGTGGCAAAGTGACCAAGGGCGGCACCGAGGTGCCTGGCACCTGGGCATGGGCCGACAGCTCGACCAAGCCCAACGCGGGTAATACCACCGGCTATGCGGCAACGTTCACACCAACGAACACGGTAGACGGAACCGCAATGACGGTGCAGGTGTACCCCAATGTCGCAAAGGCCGACCAGAGTGCGCCCGCCGCACCTTCCAAGGCGGGTGCGACCGCTTCCAGCATCACGGTGGCCAAGGTGGACGCCAGTGCGCAGTCGGGCGCACATGCCTTGTATGGGTACACGGCTGTGGGTGCGGGGGCCGACGCAATCGTCTGGCAGACGTCGAACCGCTTCTCCGGTTTAAGCGCAAGCACCAGCTACGACTTCTACGTGAAGTATCCTGGAAATGAAAACTGGAACGAGTCGAACGCGAGCGCTAAGACGACAATCTCCACCGAGCAAATAGTAGCGCCTCGACCGAGCGTTGCTCAGGCAACTATCACGGTGCCCGACCTGGTGATCATCGACCAGGGCGCCACGGCAGAGCCTGAACCGACGGTTGTTTTGAACGGCACGCCCCTTTCCAAGAACATCGATTACACGGTGTCGTATGCAGACAATGCCGCCCCAGGCACGGCGACCGTTACTGTTGCGGGCATGGGTGCGTACACCGGCACGGCAACGAAAACCTTCCAGGTGAAGATGCGTGTTGCGGCACCGGTGGCCGTAGCGAACTTGGTGTACAGCGGCAAGGAGCAGGTGGGCGTTGCGGGAGGAACCGGGTATGCGGTTACGGGCGGATCGGCCATAAACGCCGGGCAGCACACCGCCACGGCAACACTGAACGCAGGATATGTGTGGAACGACGACTCCGCGGACGCCAAGCAGATTGACTGGAGCATTGCCAAGGCGCAGCTGAACGTCAAGAGCGCGTCGGTAGAGGACAAGGTCTACGATGGCACGACGGATGCAGCTGTGTCGGAGGTGGTGTTCGAGGGCTTGGTGGCTGGTCAGACACTTGTGCGCGATAAGGACTATGCGGTTTCGGCAGCGTTTGCAGACGCGAGCGTTGGCCTGAACAAGAAGGCGGACGTGACGGTGCGTCTGGTGGCGGATGGCCCGGTGGCGTGCAATTACGCCTTGACCCAGGCAACGTGCGAGGCAACCGCGAGCATTACAGGACAGTCGAACCTTTCCGTATCGGTGATGCCAACGGAGGCGATGTACGGCGATTCGGTTGAATTCGTGGTGGAATTGGCGTCGGCAGACAGCACGGCAACGGGCAACCGTCGTGTCGAATTGTCGGTAGGCGGGAAACGGCTGGCTACCATGATTGTGGAAGACGGTCAGACGCAAGCGCGGTTCGTCTATGACACCAAAGACAAGGCGCTGGCTGTGGGCAACAACACCGTGGAAGCGAGTTTTGAAGGAGACGGCGGCCATAGTGCCGCAGATGCTACCTGCACGGCAAGTTTGCAGAAAAAGCCTCTGGACAGTGCGGTAACCGGGCCAGGGACGAAGATCTACGACGGCACCGTGGCGGCGCCGCAGGGCACGCAGGTTGAGGTGACGGGCAAAGTGCAAGACAGCGACAACGTGAGCGCCGTGGCGGCCTCGCTCGCCTACGATGCTGCCGATGTTGCGCGTGCGTCGAAGATTGTCGCCCAAGGTGTGACGCTGCAGGGTGCCGAGGCCGGGTGGTATAGCGTGCCTGCTTCGGCGGAGATGCCGGCGTCCATCACGCGGGCGACGGCTCCCTTGGCCCCAGCTGGCAATCTGGCGCTGCTCAACGGCGTGGCCTACGACGCGAAGCTTGACCTTTCCGGTTTGCTGCCCTCGCTGAATGGCGGCATGGAGTGGGGCGACGGCTCGTGGCGGCTGGAAGACGTGCAGGTGGATGCGCGCTACTATGACGCGCAGAGCGCACCGGCTTTCTTGGACGGCGCACTGCTGACGTTGTCGGTGCAGAAGGTTGCGTCGGAAAGCGAAGGGGCGCTGGGAACCGTGACCGCGGTGTACTCATCGGAAAACTTCGCCGACGTGACGGTGACGGTTGACGTGAAAAGCGCCAACCGCCCGACGCCTTTCCCTGCGGATGTGGCTGCGGGGGCAATCACGTACGGCCAGGCGCTTTCCGCATCGTCGCTTGCGGGGACGTTCGCTGATCCGGTGACGAAGGAGCCCGTTGAGGGCGTGCTTGCATGGGATGATCCGAGCGTGCTTTTCGATGCGGGTTCAAAACAGGCCAGTTGGACGTTCGCACCCTCCGATACGATGAGCTACCAGCCCGCCCATGGGGTGGCATCCGTGACGGTGCAACCTGCGCCGGTGACGCTGACGCTCATCGGCGATGCGACGAAGGTGTACGACGGCACCATGGCCGTGCCGGAGGGGCACACGCTTGCTGTGGAAGTGGGGATGGACGGCCTGCTGCCGGCCGACCGCGATGCGGTGAAGGCCGAGGCGGGGAGCTTCGCGTTTGCGAGCGCGACGGCGGGCGAGCGCACGGTGGTTGCCTCGGACGTGGTGCTGGTGGGCGACCGCGCTTCAAACTACACTGCCTTGGGGAAGGCCCGTGCGGGTGTTTCGGTGGAGGGCCGGGTAACGGGCGGCATCAGCGCGCGTGAAATCTCCCTGACGGCGGCCTCTATTGTCACGCGCGCCTACGACGGCTCGACGGTTGCCCCGGTGGCCTCGGCTTCGTTTGACAACCTGGTTGCTGGCGAGCGGCTAGAGGCGGGCGTTGACTTCGAGGGTGCGGGCGTCTACGCCGATGCCAACGTTGGGTCGCGCAAGCCGGTTTCGGATGTGTCCGTGCGCCTGCTGGGAACCGCTGCTGCGGCAAACTACACGCTGGCAGAGGATGCGGCTCCGGTTTCCTTCGTTGGCACCATCGTGAAGGCGGTGCCCGTTGCCGTGGAGGACGTGACCGGTTCCGGTGACGTTCGCTTGGGCGATCCGCTGTCCTCCGTTGTGCCAACGGGAACGTTCGCGCATCCCGTAACGGGGGCGGATGTACCGGGGACGCTGAAGTGGGTGGAGCCTGCGGCCGTGCTGGCAGAGGGCGCACACGAGATGCTCTGGAGCTTTACGCCCGACGATGCGACGAACTACGAGGCGGTTGCCGGCTCGGCCATGGTGCGCGTGGTGGCCGAACAGCCGAAGCAGGATGCGAATGTGCCCGCGACGCCAAAAGACGACGATGCCGCAGGCGGCGGAAACGAGACGGGCGTTTTGGCCGCCCCGCCAGTGAAATCGGATGCGCCGGCGGCAGCGCTGGCTAAGTTGGGCGATCCGTTAGCGCTGGCAACAGCAGTGATAGCGCTAACGGCGGGTGCGGCAACGGCGGGTGTGGCGATTGTCCGTCGCAAGCTGCGCCGTTAGCCGACAACGGCGCGCAGCATAGCTGTGCTTTTCAACGGGGTCCCGAAGATTCCGGGGCCCCGTTCGCATGGCGCTCCTACGCGCTCACGGGCTTGACGGCAATGCCGTCCTCTTCGAGTGCGCGGCGCACGCGGGCGGCGAAGGCGAGCGCGGTGGGCGAATCCCCGTGAATGCAGACGGTGTCGGCATGCAGATTGACGAGTTTGCCCGTCACCGACAGGACGGCGCCGTCGCGGATGGCCTGCTTCACGCGTTCGATGGCCTGCTCCTCGTCGCGAATGAGCGCAGCGGGGTCGTTGCGGCTGACCAGGCGGCCTTCGTCGGTGTAGTTGCGGTCCATGAAGAACTCTTCGGCCGTGGTCAAACCCTGTGCGCGCCCCGCATCGACAAGAGCGCCGTTCGCCAGCCCCACGAGCACAAGGCTTGGGTCCGCGTCGTGCACTGCCTGGGCGAGCGCGGCGGCCAGTTCCGCATCCACGGCTGCGCGGTTGTACAGCTGGCCGTGCGGCTTCACGTGCGCAAGGCGCACGCCCTGCGCGGTGCAGAACGCCTGCAGCGCGCCTATCTGGTAAAGCAGGTAAGCGTAGGCTTCATCTGGCGAGAGGCTCATGTCGCGCCGCCCGAAACCTTGCAGGTCGGGATAGCCGGGATGCGCGCCGATGGCGACGCCTGCATCGGCTGCCATGCGCACGGTCTTGCGCATGACCACCGGGTCGCCCGCGTGCTGGCCGCACGCGATGTTCGCGCTGGACACAAGCGGGATTATCTGGTCGTCCAACCCTAGCGTGTAGCGTCCGAAACTCTCTCCCAAATCGCTGTTCAGATCTATGCGATACATCGATGGCCTTTCATTTGGCGTTCGTTTGCTTGCTATTGTATACCTTCGTCTGGCGCGGCGGACGTTTCTGGTTGACGGGTCTTGCGATGGAGGGGGGGGGTGGAGAAACCCCTCGAGCTCTGGATTGCCGTCCGGCTGGCGAGAAATCACCGAAGTCGGAAGATGCGATGGCGCTTTTGCCGACAAGAATGCGAGATTCGACCATAATGCCTGGTGGCTGAGCGCAGTTTCGCCGAATCGAATGCTCTGAGGGGTGAAAATTTTCCGATTTCGGTGATTTCTCGCCAGCCGGACGGCAATCCGGGCGCGTGAACGCTGCGTGCGCGCAAGACGACGGCGTATCTGGATTTCATTCGCGCATCCCCCTGCGTCGGCAATTTGGGCTTTATCCTGAATCGCCGACGCAGGGGGATGCGCCTGTCCGTCTGTCTGCGTGCCGCTTGATTATTCCTTGAGGTCGATGTTCTTCGTGTCGGTGATGAGCATGCAGCCGGGAGCGTGGGTGATGGCGAAGGGCGGCTTGCTGTTCATGACGACGGACTGGGGTGTGACGCCGCAGGCCCAAAACACGGGCACTTCGCCCTCGCGGACGTCCACCGGATCGCCGAACTCGGGATGCGCCAGGTCGCGCACGCCGATGGCCGCCGGGTCGCCGATGTGCAGGGGCGCGCCGTGCACTTTGGGGATAGCGCCGGAGAGTTGCACCGCTTTCACCACCTGGTCTGCGGGAATGGGGCGCATGGACATGACCATGTTGCCGGACATGCTGCCAGCGGGCACACATGGCACGCCCGTGAGGTACATGGGCACGTTGCAGCCCAAGGTGTTGTGGCGGATTTCGATGCCGGCTTCTATGAGTTCGCTTTCAAACGAGAACGAGCATCCGATAACGAACGACACCAAATCGTCGCGCCAGTAGCGCGCAACGTTATCCACCTCGGCCACCAGTTGGCCGTGCTCGTAGATGCGGTAGCGCGGGAAGTCGGTGGCAATATCGCAGTCTGTTGCGCAGATGGAGGTTTCGCGCGCGCCCGTGTCGGTGACCTCGAGCAGCGGGCACGGTTTGGGGTTGCGCTGGGCGAACAGCAAAAAGTCGTAGGCTTGCTCGCGCGGCAGCACGATGAGGTTCGCCTGCGCATAGCCGGGGCACAATCCGCTCGTCGGCGCTGCGAACGCGCCTGTGCGAATGATCCGGCGCGCCTCGGCGGGTGATGCGGCTAACATCTGCGCCCACACGTCGTCGGTAACGCCTTCGGGCTTTGCGGGGGCAGGGGTGTTCGTCATGTCAGGCTCCTTCTCTTGAATGCGCGCCCATTGTCGCACGTTCGGGTTGGGGGCGGTGCGGTGGAGGAAGCGATTCCAAGGTGCCAAATGACACTTCAAAATCGTTTCTTTTTCGACAAAGAGCCTTCCCTACACCTCGCCTTTGAGGAAGCGTTCTATGAAGCTGGTGTCGGCGGTGCCGGCGGCGAAGGTATCGTTTTCCAAGATGGCGTACTGAAAGTCGAGGTTGGTATTCACTCCTACCACCACCATTTCCTCCAGGGCGGTGCGCATTTTGGCGATGGCCTCGGTGCGGTCGCGGCCATGGACGATGATTTTTGCAATCATGGAATCGTAGTAGGGCGACACCTCGTAACCGTCGTAGGCGGCGGTGTCCACGCGCACGCCGTTGCCGCCGGGCAGGTGCATCTGCGAGATGGTGCCGGGCGAGGGCAAAAAACCGCGTTCGGGCTGCTCGGCGTTCACGCGGCACTCGATGGCATGTCCGCGGTAGGCAATGCTTTCCTGGGTGAACGTGAGCGGATCGCCTGCCGCCACGCGGATCATTTCCTGCACAAGGTCGGTGCCCGTGACCATTTCAGTGACGGGGTGCTCCACCTGGATGCGCGTGTTCATCTCCATGAAGTAGTAGTTCAGCTGGTCGTCCAGCAAAAACTCGATGGTGCCGGCCGAGGTGTAGCCCACGGCTTGCGCGGCGCGCACGGCATCGTCCATCATGCGGGCGCGCACCTCGTCGGTGAGCGCGGGCGAGGGGCTTTCCTCGATCATCTTCTGGTGGTTGCGCTGCACGGAGCAGTCGCGCTCGCCCAGCGCCACCACGGTGCCGTAGGTGTCGGCGATGATCTGCACCTCCACGTGCCGCGGATTCATGACGCAGCGCTCAAGGTACATGGTGTTGTCGCCGAAGGCGCTCACGCTCTCGCGCTGGGCGATGGAAAACTGCTCGGCGAAGTCGCGCTCGTCCAGGCTCACGCGCATGCCCTTGCCGCCGCCGCCCGAGCTGGCCTTGATCATGATGGGCCAGCCGATGCCGCGCGCCACTTCCAACGCCTCGTCGGAGGTGTGCACGGGGTCTTTCGTGCCGGGCACCACGGGCACACCGGCCTCCATCATGGTCTTGCGGGCCTGGCTCTTGTTGCCCATGCGGTCGATGACCTCCGGAGAGGGGCCGATGAACACGATGTCGTTGTCGCGGCAGAGCTTGGCGAAGGTGGAGTTCTCGGACAGGAAGCCGTAGCCGGGGTGGATGGCTTGCGCGCCCGTTCCCTTCGCGGCCGACAGGATGGCGGCGATGTTGAGGTAGGAGTCGCGCGCGGCCGGCGGGCCGATGCACACGCTCTCGTCGGCCAGGTACACGTGCAACGAGTGCTTGTCGGCCGTGGAGTACACGGCCACCGTCTGGATGCCCATGGCGCGGCAGGCGCGGATGATGCGGACGGCTATCTCGCCGCGGTTGGCGATGAGGATTTTCTCGAACATGGCGCGCGCCGCCTTACGCGTGCTCGCCGACGGCGGTGGCGATGCGGAACAACGGCTGATCGTACTCCACCTGCGTGCCGTTGGCCGCCAGCACCTCCACCACCACGCCGGGGGCGGGGGCCGTGATCTCGTTCATCATCTTCATGGCCTCCACGATGGCGAGCGTCTGGCCGGAGAGCACCTCCTGCCCGATTTTGACGAAGGGGTCCTCATCAGGGCTGGGCGCCACGTAGAACATGCCCACCATGGGGCTGCGCACCAAGACGGACTGGTCGTCGTCGCTGCTTTCCACCGCCGCCGCCTCGTGGCTTTCGGTCTTGCCGGCCAGAAGCGCGCTCACGCGGTCGGCCATGAGGGGCAGCGCCGAGGGCGAGAGGGGGCCGTGGTTGCGCTCAAGCTCTATCTTAAGCTCGCCATCGTCCACGCGCAGGGCCGTGAGCTCGGCCTTGTCCATGATGGCGATCAGTTCTTCGATGGCGTTCGTGTTCATGCTGTCTCCTCGCGTGTTTCGTTCGCTCATGCCGTCGGGGTGCTGGGATGCTGCGCGCCGGATTCGGGCGGATGCGGCGCGTCGGCTGCGGATGGGCGCTGCGCGCCGGGTTTTGGTGGGTGCGTCTGGCCTGCTGTGGGCGGATGCGACGCTTTGGGTTCGGGCGGGCGGGGCTTCAGGTCGTTGCGGTTGCCCACGCGTTCGGCGCGGCTCGCCCGGTTGATCCAGAGGGTGTCGGCTTGGCAGCGGCGCGCCTGCTCTTCCAGGATGGGGGCCAGGCGGCGGGCTGTGCGGCGCGGCGAGATGCCGTCGGCGCTGGGCCTGCGCACTTTGAGCGCCAGCTGCTCGAACAGCTGCGCCTCCTCGCGCAAAAGCCGCTGGGCCTCCTGCACCGAGACGGGCTGGAATCGCACTTTGCTCCCCGGTGCGCGCTGCACGAGCCGAGGGATGTCCACGGTGGCGACGGTGCCGATCTTGGCGTAGCCGCCGGTGGTCTGCCGGTCGGCCAGCATGATGATGGGCCGTCCGTGCGAGGGCACCTGCACGGCGCCGAACGCTATGCCGTCGGAGATGATGTCCGATCCGCTCTTCGTCTCTATTTCAGGGCCGTCCAGGCGGTACCCCATGCGGTCGCACTTCGGGGTGACGGTGAAGGGCTGGCTGTAGAACGTTTCGACGCCCCGGTCCGTGAACATGTCCTCCTGCGGGCCCGGCACCACGCGCACGGTGATCTCGTTGCGGTCGAACTGGTAGAACTCGTCATCGCCGTCGATGCGATGCGACCCTAAGTTGGGCAGGAAGTCCATGCTCTTGGTGGAAAACGGCAGGTAGTCGCCGGGCGAGAGGGGTCCTCCGCGCCAGCCGCCGAACTCGCATTTGAGGTTGGTGGAGCGGCTGCCCATGACCTCGGGCACCTGCACGCCGCCACCGGCGATGGCCAGGTAGCCGTAGCAGCCGATTCGCGACGCCTTGAAGCGCAGGATGGATCCGCGCCGCGCCATGATGGCCGCGTACGCGGGCACGGGTTGGCCGTCCAAGGTGGGCGAGAAGTCCCCGCCGGTGATGGCGAAGATGGTGTTCGTGGTGAAGCGGACGGTGGGGCCTGCCAGGGCGAACTCCAGAACGGGATCGTTCGGGTCGTTTTCCACCAAAAGGTTCGCCATGCGGTAGGCGCGCCGGTCCATGACGCCGTTCGTGGAGAAGCCGCTTCCCTGGTAGCCGAAGCGGCCGCCGTCCTGGACGGTGGTGATGACGCCGGGTTTCTTCACGACAAAGCCCATGTTACTCGCCCTCCACGAAGATGCCGTACGAGTAGGTGTCGGCGGCCAGCTGCGCCTCGATGGCCGCGTACTCCTCCGGCGTGATGGGCACGAAGCGCAGGTACTCGCCGGCCGCGTACAGGATGGGTTCGGCGCGGTCGGGATCGTAGGGCTTGAGCGGCGTGCGGCCGATGATCTGCCAACCGCCGGGCGAGGCCAGCGGGTAGATGCCCGTCTGCGCGCCGCCGATGCCCACGCTGCCCGGTTCGATGCGCGTGCGCGGTACGGCTAGGCGCGGGGTGTGCAGCCGCGCGTCCAATCCTCCCAGGTAGGCGAAGCCCGGCAAGAAGCCCAGCATGTCTATGAGATAGTCGCGGCCGGTGTGGAGGGCCACCACCTCGTCCTCGGTCAGGCCCGCGTGCGCGGCCACCGTGGGCAGGTCGGGGCCGAAGTCGCCGCCGTAGCACACGGGGATGGGCACGATCTTGCGCACGGAAAGATCGGCGTCGCCCACGTCGCGCAGCTTGCCGCGCAGCTTGGCCGACAGCTCGTCGAAGGTGACGGTGAGCGGGTTGTAGTACACCATGAGCGAGCAGAACGTGGGCACCAGCTCCGTGATGCCGTCGATAGGGTCGGCGGAAAGGCTTTCGGCGGCCAGGCGGATGCGAGCGCTCGTTTCCGCGGAGATGCTGCTGGCGAACTCGAGGTTGAGGGCCGAGTCGCCCGCGATGGTGATGGTGAATCCCGCCATGTCGATCCGTTCTGTGGCACGTGGACGCATCGGGTGATGCTACACTGATGAATTGTTCGTTTAAGGGTAGGGACCGATTGTAGCACATATGGAAAAAGCACTCTTCTTGGCGGCGTTCTTCTTCGCCTATACGGTACAAGCCATCACGGGATTCGCCGGCAACATCTTCGCCATGCCGGTGGGCACGACGCTTTTGGGGCTGGCGCCAACCGTGGCCATCCTCAACGCCATGGGGTTTTTCGCGTGCGGGCTTCTGGCTGCGCTTAACTGGCGCGACATCCAGTGGAGGGAGCTGGGCAAGATCGTGGGCACGATGATGGTGTTCATGGTGGTGGGCATTTGGCTGGACACGCTCATGCCGCTGCACGTGCTGCTGAAGGTGTACGGAGCGGTCATCATCGCCATCGGGTTGAAGAACCTGCTGGTGCGCCAGCAGAAGTTCTTGCCCGAGTGGGCGCTGTGGGCGGTGCTCGCGCTGGCCGGGCTTATTCAGGGCATGTTCGTGTCGGGTGGCGCGTTGCTGGTCATCTACGCGGTGCAGAAGCTGCGCGACCGCCAGCAGTTCCGCATCACGCTTTCGGCCACGTGGGGCGTGCTTAACCTCATCTACGCGCTCATCGCGGTTCGGCAGGGACATTTCACGGGAGACGTGCTGCAGATGGTGGCGATGTGCGTTCCGTTGGCCGTGGTGGCCACGTTTTTGGGCAACAAGCTGCAAAAGCGCATCAGCCAGGAGAAGTTTCTGCGCCTCACGTACGTCTTGCTGCTGTGCATCGGCACGGTGCTTCTGGTGACGAGCTAGGAGGTGGCGTGCGCTTTTGGGCGAGCGCGGGGCAGGCGGCCCACGCCGGTTGCGCGGGTTGCGGCGGCGCTCAGCGGCCGCGCAGGGCGGCTCGCTCCCGTTCCAGCAGGTCGAGCAGCTCCTCCTTGGTGTGGATGCCGAGTTTTTGGTAGAGGTGCATGCGGTGCGTTTGGACGGTGCTGCGGGAGAGGAAGAGCTTTTCCTGAATGTACGTTGAGTTGCGGCCCTGCGCTACAAGCGTCATGACCTCCAGTTCGCGCGGCGTGAGCTTGGCGCGTTCGCCGACGGCGCGGCAGACGTCTTTGAACGGGGTTTTATGTTTGGAGGGGATGATGTCGGCCAGCAGTCCCGCGTCGCGTTCGGTGAACACGAGCGCGTAGCACAGCGCCAACGCCATGACGGCCGCCATCACGAACGCCGGGCCCGCTGCGTCCGAAGGTTGCGCCTGCCCAAGGCGGGGCAGGGTGCCGAGCAGCGTTCCGCCGAGGGCGCCGAGTGACCATGATCCGCCCGTGATGCCGAAGAAGCGCACGGCACTTGCGGGATAGTCGTGGCACGAGGCGGCGATGATCACCCACATGAACATGCAGAATATCTGGTAGCCGGCGGTGTTGCACGCGTAGGCCAAAAGCGCGCCGGTCCCGTTGCCGGCCAGGGGCAACATGACGGCTCCCATGAGCGAGAAGAGGAAGAACACCCGGTAGACGTGCTCGAATCGGAAGCGCCCCGGCTTCGCGAGGAACAGGCACATGATGCCCGCGATGATGACGGTGATGGCGATGGTGGCCAGCGCATGCGCGATGGCGAACGAGGCGGACGAACCGTGGCCGATGATGGCGTCGTACTCTCCGCGCAGCATGCGGTTGACGAAGGCCCACAGGATGAACGCCGCGCAAAGCTTTGCGAGCATGTTCCGGGGAAACGTTTCCGCGATTGCGTTTGCGCGCAGGGCGTGCGGCGCAGTGGCGCCGCACGCGCCGGGCTGATTGGCGTGGTAGCGGGCGAACCAGCCCTGCTCCAGATGACGCTCGCCGCGTTTCAGGCAGATGAGCGAGACGAATGGCAGGACGAAGGACACTCCCGTCACCGTGTAGACGTTCGAGAGCGGCATGATGACGTTGATGCCGCTCGAGAGGATGTAGGCCAGGATGAGCGAGGGAAACATGGTCCTCACGGGCATGGCGCCGAACGCCAACGCCCAGCGGAGGAGGAACAGCGCCGACGCCGCGCCCGCGATCAGGGTGCCGCCGAGCGAGAGCACCGACGGGTCGAGGTTGACCAGGCCCGACCCGGCGAGCATGAGCGTGCCGATCGCCATCGTCGCGCTAAGGCCCAAGCCCCCCGCGATCTCGACGGCGCGCAGCATGGCTTTCGGCGCAAGGGCGGCTGCCGCATCGACGACGAAGATGATGGCGAGCGAGGCGAGGTAGGCGTCGGAGGCCGCGTCGCCCGTGACGCCCGCCCCGCTGGCGTCGACCGAGGCGGCGGAGTAGAACGTGGACATCCAAGCGAGCGCGGCGGCGAAGCCGAACACGAACGGCGTGTTGACGGACGCGGCCGCTTGCTTCCAGCTGCGGGCAAGCACCTCGGTTTTCCCCATGCCCATGGATTCCCCTTCGCTCTTTCCTCCAGGATCACTATACGGCATTTCTCCTGGAAGCATACGGAGGCGTTTTTGCGATGACGCAAATTTTACCTGGGGAAACGTGAAAATCATATATTTGAACCGATGCCGTTTCCGCGCAATCCGATGCTTGCGAACGATGCCTTAGCCCGCCATGCATGCAAGTCTGATGCCGCAGGCCCGATGGCATCGAGGGCGGGCCGAGGCAAGACGAGTGGAGAGGAGACATGGGATATGGCGAAAGAGCGCGAAACGGGTTCGTCCGGCGGCATCGGGCGGCGCACTTTCCTCAAATGGTCGGCGGCCTTAGGCGGCGCGGCCATGGGAGGATCGTCGCTTCTGGCCGGATGCTCGGCCGGCCAGGCCAAGGCCGACGAAGCACCTGACGGATTTGTGGGCAACCGAACGGCGGCGTTTTCCGACGGGCTGCCCTATGGCGCGGACAAGGTGGTTCCCACGCTGTGCACTTGCGGCGATGTATGCGGCATGCTGCACATGGGGCAGGCGTATGTCAAAGACGGCAAGATTGTGTACTATGAGGGCTGCGACGCAGCCGAGAACCACGGGGCGCTCTGCCCGCGCGGCATGTCGGGCCTTTCGGTCATCAACAGTCCGAACCGCATCAAGTACCCCATGCGCCGCACGAACGAAAAGGGCGTGGAGGGCGAGTTCGAGCGCATCAGCTGGGACGAAGCGTACGACATCCTAGTGGAGAACATTGTGAGCGCCATCGAGGAGGAAGGGCCGCACACCTGCTCGCTTGCCTCCTATCACCAGGGCAATTTCATGGTGGGCGGTGAGTACTCCGCGTTCACCAAGATCTGGGGTATGGACGCCACGTACGGCCCCGGCGGCTGCTTCTCGGATTTGCAGGTGGGCGAGCAAGCCACGATGGGCGATTCGTATCACACGCTGCTGGAAGATCCGTACCAATCCAAGCTCATCCTCATTTGGGGCGAAAACGATGCGGTGGCCAAACCGACCGAGTGGGCCGAATCCTACCGCAAGGCCATGACCGACCACGGAGCGTACTTCATCCAGGTGGAGCCGCGCATGTCCGAAATGGGCGAAAAGGCCGATCTGTACCTGCCGGTGCGTCCCGGCACCGACGCCTACCTGGCGCTTGCCATGTGCAACGTCATCATCACCGAGGGGTTGGAGGACAAGGAGTTCATTGCACAGCATACCTACGGCTACGACGAGTTCAAAGAGCTGGTCATACGCTACGACCCCGACACGGTGGAGAAGATCACGTGGTGTCCTGCCGACCGCATCCGCAAGGCGGCTCGTCTGTACGCCACCACCAAACCAGCGCTTCTGTGCGTGGGTCGCGGCGGCAACCAGACCGGTGGCGACCGGTCGAACTCCGGGTGGCTGGCTTCGCGCGCTATCCTCTGCCTCATTGGGCTGACGGGCAATGTGGGGCACAAGGGCGACGGGTTCTCCACCGAGGCATCGCTGCAGCCGTCGAGTGCGCTGTATTGGCACTGGCCAGGCACGATGGTGGCGTTCGCGCACGCCGGTTTATGCGAGGCGCTGGTGGAGCGCGACCCGTCCACGGTGAGCAACGGCACGTGGGACGGCGCGCGGCGCTTGGTGAACCGCGACCCGTTCGGGTACCGCGTGTACATGTGCAACCATAATCCCGCGTCGTCGTGCGGCAACGGCGCCCAGATGGGCGAGGCGCTCAAGCAGATACCGCTTGTGGTGGTGCTCAACCGTCTGGCGCATTGGACCGGTTCGGCGTATGCCGATCTGCTCATCCCCATCTGCTCGTGGGCCGAGATGTACTGCTGGCGTCTTGACTGGCAGGAGCAGGTCATCACCGAGCCGGCCATTGAGCCTCTCTTTGAATCCAAGAGCGACTTCGAATTCTTAAAGGAGCTGTCGCAGCGCTTGGCCGAGCGCATGGGGCTTGACGTAGCGAAAGCGTGGCCGTGGGAGACGGAGGAAGACTTCCTCAAGGTGTTCATCAACAACGACACGCTGTCTGCGGAGTTGGACAAGCGCATTGCCGAGGGGCGCGAGGAGTTCGCGGAGTGGAAGGACTGCACGGTTCAAAAGCTCATCGACGATCCTATTGGCATGCCGAACCCCTTCTACGCTGGGCTGGATGACTTCATTCCCTTCAAGGCGAAGAACTACCCCGACCAGGCGCCGGAGGGCATGGATCCCGAGGAGCTGTTCTTCCCCACGGCGGCGGGCGGCGACTATCCGGGCGACGGCAAGATCCTGTTCCGCTGCGATTGGCTGGCCGAGCGCAGCGGCGGTGTGCTGCCCGTGCTGCCTGTGCCTGAGGAGCCCTACGATAGCTGGTATGCGGAGGGCAACCCCATCGAGAGCGGCAACTGGGAGGAATCCGACGCGGTGCGAGCGGGCTACAACCTGGTGGCATGCGGGAAGGGGCATCGCCATTGGCAGTTCATCTCGTTCAACCAGGACAAGGACGGCGGTCCGGCGTCGCGCTGGCTGCGTGAGGCGTTCCAAACCGCCGATGCGCCATGTGTGGAAATCAACCCGAAGGATGCGACCGCGTTGGAGCTGGTTGATGGTGACCGTGTGACGGTGGAGTCGCAGTACGGCAAGCAGGAGAACATCGTGCTCATCGTATCCGAGCGCATCATGCCGGGCACCATCGTGCCGCCGTGCCATTGGGGTCCGTTGCAGAACAACATCTACCCGTACTCGCTTTCGCTCGATCAGCTCGACCACGAGCACCAGTCCAAGCTGAACCCCGGCGCCGTGGGCGAGTGGGGCAAGGTGACCACGGGTATCGGCGGGCAGAACGTGCAGTCGGCGGTGCTGTGCAAGCTGTACAAGTACGAAGGCTAAGGGGGATCGAGCCATGGACCAATTCGGATTTCTGGTCAATGCGAAGAACTGCGTGGCGTGCAAGGCGTGCGAGGTGGCGTGCAAGAACCGCAACGAACTGGAGTCGCCCGGGCCTCGGCTGCGCATCGTGACGACGACCGAGACGGGGACGTTTCCCGACACGAAGGTCACGCATCTGTCGATGGCGTGCATGCATTGCGCCGAGCCGGCCTGCATGAACGTGTGCCCGGCGGGCGCCATCTCGAAAAGCGACGAGGACGGCACCGTGGCGGTGGACCGCGCCAAATGCATAGGGTGCCACTACTGCTTCTTCGCGTGCCCGTTCGGCGTGCCGTCGTACCGCGACGACGACGGCACGATGATCAAGTGCGACGGCTGCCGCGACCGACGTGCCATGGGGCTTGAGCCGGCGTGCGCTCACACCTGCTTCTACAACGCGCTGTACGCGGGTCCGCTGTCGAAGCTGCGCGAGCAGGCGGCCCAGCTGGCGGCGCGGGGCGTTGGCGGCGAGACGGGCGCGTCTGTGCTGGTGGTGGAATGATGAGCGCGGCGGTGGCTGAGCGATCGGGCGCGTTTGCGGGTGCGGCGACGGGCGGGCACGCGCCCGGCGCGGATGCGTCTGCGGCTGTGGGAGCGGATGCTGGGGCGATGCCGACTGCGCACGCAGATGCGGCGTCGAACGTGCGCGCGGTTGGCGCGTTGCCCGCCGATGCGGGGGCGGCGCTGGGCGCTTTGGCGCGCACGGCGGCGCGGCTCGTGCGTTTCCCGTTCGGCGATGGGATGATCGCGTTTTTCTGCGGGCTGGATGCGGACGATGCGGGGGACTTTGTCATGGGAGACTCCCAATGCCGCGAGGGCGCGCTCATGATCAAGCGGTTCTTCCTGGAAGGCGACCGCGCGGCGCGGGTTCGCCAGGCAAGCGACGACTTCCACAAGCTGTTCGTGGGGCCGAGCAAGTTGCTGGCGGCGCCGTGGTCGTCGGTGTATCTGGACCTGGGGTCGCTGTTCGGGCCGACGGCGCTGGCTGTGGAGCGCGAGTTCAAGCGCCATGGGTTCGCCATTCCCGAGGGCAACCGCGAGCCGTGCGACCACATGGCCTACGAGCTGGAATTTCTGGCCGAGTTGCACCAGGCGGCCGAGGACGCTCGCGTGCGCGGGGACGAGGCGGCCGCGCAGGCGGCGTACGCGGAGGCGCGTGCGTTCAAAGAGCGCTTCATCGACCCGTGGTCGGATGCGTTCCTTGGCGCGGTGGAAGCCGGGGCGCGCGTGGACGCGTACCGCGGCGTGGCGCTGCTCGTGCGCGGGTTCCTGGCGCTCGAAGGGGCGTTTCTGCGCGTGGTTGACGGCGAGCCAGGGAGGTGATGCGCGATGGGATTCATGCAGTCCGACTGGGAGGTCACGGTGGTGATCGACCTGTTCATGGGCGGCGGGGGAGCGGGGCTTTTGGCGCTGTCCGGGCTTTTGTGCCTGATTGGAAAGGACCGCTACCGCCAGGAAGCGGCGTGCGGGGCGTGGATTGGCTTCGGCTGCATTGTGGTGGGCCTGCTGTGCCTTTTGGCCGACGTGGGCCAGCCGCTGCGCGCGATGCTGCTGCCGGTGAGCTTCTCACACTTCACCTCGTGGATGGCGTTTGGGGCGTGGTTCATGTTCGCCGCGCTTGTGGCATCGTTTGTGCTGGCGGCGAGCACCACCGACCGCGTGGCTGCGCTCGTACAGCGCGCGTGGCCGGGCTTTGCGCGGGCGCGTCGAGGTTTCGCTTGCGCGGCGAGCGTGTTTGGCATCGCGGCAGGCTTCATGGTGACCGTGTACACGGGGTTCCTCATCAGTTCGGGCACGGGCGTGCCGTTTTGGAGCACGCTGCTTCTGCCGGCGGGGTTCTGCGCATCGGCGTTTTACCTGGCCTCGGCGGCGATGGTGGCTCTCATGAGCGCGTTCGATGCGCCGGGCGAGCGCACAGGCGCGGCGCAGCGCGTGCTGGGTGCGGTGTGCCTGGTGTGCGGCGTGGCGTTTGGCGGGCTGGTGGCGTGGCATCTGTCGCTTGCCGTATCGGGCGGACTGGCAAACGGTTCTACGCTGTCGAGCGCGGGGGCTGCGGAGGCGGCTCGCACATCGGCCGGGGCCTTGCTGCAAGGTGACTTGTCCCCGCTGTTTTGGGGCGGCCTTGCGGCGGTAGGTCTGGCGGTGCCGCTTGCGTTGGCGGCGGCGTGTTTGGTCATGCCGCGCACAGAGGCGTGGGCGCGCAGGCGTCGCGTCGCGGCTATCGCGTGTGCGGCGTGTGCCCTTATCGGCGTGTTCGCCTGGCGCTATCTGGTGCTGGCGGTGGGCATCCATCAGCCTCTTTCCAGTCCGGACGTCGTCCAAATAGCCGCAGGGGCGTTTTTCGCCCTCCGTTGAGCGTGCGGGTGCGGGAGGGGCGGCGCGTCGGCCGCCCCTCCCGTGTTTCGCCTGCGCGGCGGCTGGCGGCCAGGATGCGCGTCAACTGCGGCTTTGGCGGCGCAGGCGTCGGGCGCGCCGGCGCACGATGGCGTCCATGTCGTACTCCTCGCCGATATTGGTGACGTCGAAGGCGCCTGCGCAGTCGAAGAGCCAGTCGTGCGTTTCGTACAAATGCGATGCTAGAACG
Organism: Rubneribacter sp.; assembly: GCF_965361815.1. Classification (NCBI taxonomy): domain Bacteria; kingdom Bacillati; phylum Actinomycetota; class Coriobacteriia; order Eggerthellales; family Eggerthellaceae; genus Rubneribacter; species Rubneribacter sp. The sequence continues at coordinate 13,613 of NZ_CBDTNW010000175.1, read as the reverse complement.
ATCGCTTCGAGATCGGTGAGTGCGGAGGTCGAACGGTAGCCGGATCCTTGCCGGTGCTCGAACCCTCGTTTTGAAAGATATGCGCCGATCTGTCGGTAGGCTTTACGGCGGCCGGATTCGCCGAACGTTTTTCGTAGCTCGCTTGTGCGCAGATCGAAATTGATGGCTTTGTGATGTTTCGTCGGTCGCTTCGGACGGTTCATATCAGACCGACTTTCTGCGGTTGCGGAGGAAGAATTCTTTCGCGTCCTCGACGCAGGACTCCTCCGGGTAATCGTCGCTGTTGTACCAGAGCCATGTGTCCACATTATCGAGAAACCAATCCTGATCGTTGAGGATAAGTGCCGAGCTCATGAATGCGACGAAGCCGTCCTCGTAGTCGTTGGGGTAGTAGAATCCGTCCTCTCCCTTCACCAGCTTCCCTTCGTCCACAAGGATCTCGTCGACGAAGGCCTGCATCTTGGCAAGGTCGTGCACTCCCTCGCGGCGCACCTTCTCCTCGTCGAGCACGATCTGCATCTTCTTCATGGTCGCCTCCTCCGCATCGCACGCGTTCAGTATACGGCCATCCGTCCAGCGGAACAATCCACGAAGGTTCGCCGGAAAGCCGCGCGAAACCGACGCGCCTTCCATGCGGATCTTGCGCGGATCAAGCGTCAATCCAACGCGGACCCAATGTCGATCCAATGCCCCCGGTCGGGCGTCTTCACGCTTCGCGTTGCAGGCGCTCCGAGAACCAGTCAAGGACGGTGCGCGCCGCGGCGGAAACCGGGCGGTTGCGCGGGGTGAGGGCGTTGAGGGGCCAGGTGCATGGCTCGCCGTCGAAGGGGATGGCCACGATGCCGTCCGTGCAGAACGCAGGGACGCGATGGCGGGGGATGACGCATGCGCCCCTGCGCTGCCGCACCTGGTCGAGGATGAGATGGTAGTCGTGCCAGTCAAACGACATGGACAGATCAAGCCCGCGCGTGCGGGCCAGGTCCATGATGGCCTCGTCCAAAGGAAAGCTCTCGGAGAGGCCGAACCAGGTGAGTCCCCGCAGGCTGGCCAGGGTGTGCCGGTCTTCGCGGGGAAGCAGCGACTCGTGGACGGCCACGTGCAGGGGGATGTCGCACAGGCGCGTGCAGCGGGTGCGCGGCCCCTCCAGGTTCCCCACAATGAAGGCCACGTCCTCGCCGCCCTCCGCCACGCACCGCTCGGCGATGACGGGCTCCACGATGTCAAGCTCCAGCCGCACCCCCGGGTGGTCGGCGCGGAACTCCTCCACGAGTCGGTCGAACGGAACGGAGTCGAGCGCGCCCAGCGACATGCTCATGCGCACCGGTTCGCAGACGGGGTCCTCGGCGGAGCATATGGCGCGGATGGCTTCGTAGCTGCCCAGCAGGTCAACGGCCTTCGGGTACACAAGATCGGCCGTCGGCGTGGGCTCAAGCCCCTGGGGCGTGCGCACGAACAGCGTGCGGCCCAGATCCGCTTCAAGCCCTTTGAGCGTCTGGCTCATTCCCTGGCGGGTGAGAAACGCCCGCTTCGCCGCTTGGCTGACGCTTCCGCTCTCGTAGGCAAGGCGGAAGCAGTGCAGGCTGTTCACGTCCATGAGACCCCCTCGAACAACGGAACAACGGTCGCGGCCGCCTGTGCGGCCTGTCCCCGCCTGCCATTATAGCGCCCTCCCTCCAAACGGTGCGCTCCCTGCAACGAACCGTGACGGGGGCGCTTCGCTTTCTTTCTCCCGCCAATCCGGTGCGGCATGGTTTCATGGCGGCAAGGGGAAACCGCGAACCAAGGAGGCAGATATGACGCAATCATCGGGCATCTCGCGCAGGAACTTCCTACAGGGTCTTGCGGCGGGCGCCGTGGGCGCTGGGGCGTTCGGCTTGGCCGGGTGCGCTCCCGCCACGAGGTCGGCTGGCGGTGCGGCCGACGGCGAGGCCGCATCCGCGAACGGGGGGAGCGCCCAGGGCGCAACGGCCGGCAACACAGGCGCCCTCAATCCGCAAGATTACGACTACACCGCCAACTCCATTGCCGACTTCGCGTCGTCGGCGCTGTTCAGCGGCTGGAAGCTTGGCGGCATCGAACTCAGCCACCGCATGGTGAAGTCAGCCGCGTTCCAGCTGGCGTTCATGAAGGGCAATCCGGACGAGTACATCGGCTACTACGAGCGCATGGCGCAGGGCGGCGTCGAGATGATCTGGGTGGAGGACTTCGCCAACATCTGGGAGCTCACCGCAAGCCCCCTCAAGCAGGACTACGCCGCCTACGACGTGAAGGGCTTGCTCGAACGCCTGCACGCCGCCGGCGCGCACGTGGGCTACCAGTTCGACACCATGGGTTCGGCCATCGGCCCGCTTGATTTCGAGGAGCCCTTCCTGGGAAACTATTCCACCGACGAGGTGCGGTCGTGGGAGCAGACGATCGTCGGCATAGCGAAGCGCCTGCACGACGACGGCTTTGACGCCTTCGAGCTGAACTTCGCCGCGAACAACGTGGGGCAGTCGTTCCTCTCTCGGGCGCGCAACAACCGCACCGACGAGTACGGCCCGCAGTCCATTGAGAACCGCACCCGCTTCGCCGTGGAGGTGATCAGGGGCGTCAAGGAGGCGTGCGGGCAAGATTTCGCGGTGCAGGTGCTCATCAACGGCGTGGAGTGCAACGACAAGCAACTTGGCGCGGACTCGCTCTACACCACCATCGAGGAGAACAAGGCCATCGCGAAGATCCTCGAGGAGGCGGGCGCGGACAGCCTGCACGTGCGCCTGGGGCCGGCCGGTCAGCACATCGCCCAGTTCGCGAGCGACCTGTACTTCGCGGTGCGGGGCCTGGAGGGCGCAACCGGGTTCGGCGGGCGCTTCGACTTCTCGCGCCACTTCCAGGGCAAGCTGCGCGCCGACCATTCCGGTTGCGGCCTCATGATAGACGTGGCGGCCGAGATCAAAAGCGCGGTGTCCATCCCGGTGGGCGCGGCCACCTACATGGACCCGGCGCAGGCGCCCGACTACTTCGAGGCGGCCATCGCCGAGGGCAAGCTGGACTTTTTGGTCATGAACCGCCCGCTGTGCGTGGACCCCGCGTACGTGAGCAAGCTGCGCGAGGGCCGCATTGACGAGATCGCGCCCTGCACGAGGTGCCTGCATTGCTTCTACGACCCCGACAAGGCGGGCACGCTCATGGAGCACTGCCGCGTGAACGCCGCCAACTGGCGCGCGTACGGCGAATCCATGCCCGAAGGGTGGACGCCCGCACCCGTGGAGGGCGAGAAGAAGGTCCTGGTGGTGGGCGGCGGCCCTGCCGGCATGGAAGCGGCGCGCGTGGCGGCCGAGCGCGGCTGCTCGGTGACGCTGTACGAGAAGAGCAAGAGCCTGGGCGGCCAGCTTACGGCTGCGGAGGCCGTCAAGGGCCCGCATGAGAACCTCGGCCGTCTGAAAAGCTACCTGGCCAGGCAGCTTGAGGTGAGCGGCGTGAACGTGGTCATGGGCACCGAGGTTGACGCCGCGCTCGTGGAGCAGGAGGCGCCCGACGCGGTGATCGTGGCCGTGGGCGCCAAGCGCGCGGAAGCCGCGTTCGAGGCGACGGCGGGCACGCAGGTGCTTGCGCTCGAGAACGTGGTGGGCGCCGAGGTGGGCGACAACGTGACGGTGCTCGGCAGCAACTGCCAAGCGGTGGACGTGGCGGTGTATTTGCTGTCGCTTGGCAAGAACGTGTCCATCGTCACGCCCGACCCGCTTGAGGCGTTCGAGAAGGGCCATTCGGTCAACATGCGCGACTTCGTGGAGACGGCCATCACGGCTTGCGGCACGCGCATCTGGACCTCGGCCGAGGTGGCCGAGGTCGGCGACGGCCAGATAGTGGTCAAGAGCGGAGCGGGCGTGGACGTGACCCTGCCCTGCGACGCGCTTGTGGACATGCGCGACGAGCTGCCGAACACGGAGCTGGCCGACAGCCTGTCCGGCGTCAAGGTGACGGCGGTGGGCGATTGCGCCGACCCGTACAACATCGCCGAGGCCATAGCGTCGGCCAACCTTGCCGCGCGCGCTCTGTGACGATTCCTTTCCCCCTCCCCGTTTCGCGGCGTCGCCTCCTTCGCGGGGGCGACGCTGCGGTACAATAGGGAAAGCACGCGGCGGCACAAGGCTGCCGGCCGACGAAAGGAGCGGACATGGCACAGCGGTACACGCGTATTTTCGCAGCGCTTGACGGGGCCTCTACGCAGAAGGCGGTGGCCGAGCGCGCCATCGCGTTGGCGGCGGACAACCATGCCGAGCTGGTGTTCGGCCACGTGATAGACTCGGTGCCCTACGAGGCGTCGGGGGTTGATTTCGAGGCTTTGTGCGTGGAGGGGGAAAAGCGCATCGGGGAGGAGCTGGCGGACCTGTTTGTCGAGGCGCGCGGCAACAAGAACATCCCCTCCGTCGAACTCGCGGTGCGCGCCGGCCGCATCACCGACACGCTGGCCAAGCAGTTGGTGGAACCGCTCGATCCCGACCTGGTTATTTGCGGCGAGCGCGGCCTGTCCAACATCAAATACGTGTTCGTGGGCAGCGTGTCCACGTTCCTGATCCGCAACATGCGCTGCGACGTTTTGGTGGTCAAGCAGGATTAAAGGCGGCTGCGTCGCTTGCGCGAACCGCCCGAAGGCGCCCGGCCCGCACGCGCGGCCGGGCGCCTTGCGTTTCAAGGGCGCATCTCCGCCCTGTTGTCCGAGGCGCGTCTTAGGAGGCGACGATGCGCTTGGGAATTCCGAAACCCCGCCCGAAACGAAAACAGAACCCAAGCGGGTTCTGTCCGAAGGCGGAGTGCCATGCGCTGCGGGGTGTCGCGGGCCCGCGCGGCCAAAGGGCGGAAACAGCCCGAACAAGGAGGCACCGTCCGGTGACGATCGGGCATTTCGCGAACTCTGCCTTGAAGGCACTATACGGCCTCTGAAACAAAGTATCAATATCTAAAAAGTAAATACTTATTCCATCGATTTTCAATAGTATACTTACCAGAAACCGATAGAACATGCACGGCGAGGGAGGGACGATGGCGCGCTGCGCAACCAAGGACATCGTGGAGCTTATGAGCGATCCGTGCTTCTACCGTCTGCGCACCGTGGTGGACAGGGGCCTGCTGCTGTTCGAGGACCTTGACGGCTACGAGCTGCCGGAAGGATACACGAAGGAGGAGATCTGGCTCATCTTGACGGCCATCCGCAAGCAGGCGGCCATCTTCGTGCCCGATGACCCGTACCGCAGCGCGGACTGCTGGTTTGTGACCACGAGCGTTTTGTCGTTCGACTCCAAAATGCTCGAGATGCAGTGCATGGCCGGGTTTCCGCTGGACGAGGCCCTCGCCTCGCTCAAAGGCTCGCCGTTCGTGACGCGGTTCATCGAGCGGACGTTGGCGCGCGCCCTGGAAACCGAGGGAATCTGTGTGCCCGATGAGCGCATCCACGAGATATTCCTGGGAAGCCCCGCCTGCAACGACATCGAGCGGGTGGTGGGCAACTACTTCGAAGTCAGCAGCGACGCCGACTCGCTTGCGCGCTACGAGGTGTCGCACGGCCTCATAGAGACGCTGTACTACCGTCTGACCGAGGGCGTGGACGCGGACGCCATCCCCCGGCGGCCGGACGTGTGCCCGCTTGACGAGCGCATCTCGCCGCCCACCTCGGCGGCCGCCATCGACGCCGTTTGCCGGCGCTCCCGGCAAGACGACGAGGAGTTTCGCTTCGGCCCTGTCCTGCGCATCGTGAACGCGTCGTGGTTCTTTTGGAACTTCGACGTGTTCCCGTGCCTGAACTCCCTGGTGGGGGTTTTGCTGCGCAACGTCATGGCCATCAAGTGGGGCTATCCGGTGCTCAGCTGGCTGCCGGTCGGCTACTACCCGTTCGGCGAGCTGAACACGCCGCGCATGAAGGCCGTGTTCGACAATTGGTCGATCGATTACGGCTTCGGCTTCGACTTCACCTCGTACTTCACCACCTACATCAAGCTGTATCTGGAAGAGCTTGACCGCTTGAAGGCGTCCGTGGAGCAGTTGCGGCGGCTCAACGACCTCATAGGGCGCACCTTCGGCGCGGACCTGAACGATCGGCAGAAATCCATCCTGTCCGCGCTGTGCAGGGAGCCTGACGCCTTGCTGCGCATAGCCTCCCACCAGCGCACGTTCAAGGTGGCCTACGCAACGGCGCGCAACGACTTCCTGGAGTTGGAGCGCAAGGGGTACCTGGTCAAGGGGCGCCAGGGCAAGGCGTTCGTGTTCCAGGCATGCTCGGAGCTGCGCGAGAAGATAGTCAGCCTGGGCGAGGTCGCCTCCGGCGCGCGGTGAGCTCGCTGGCAAGCGCTCCGCCGACAATGAGAACGGCGCCGAGCATCTGGGCGGGAACCATGGTCTCATGCAAAAGGAGCGCGGCCAGCACGACGGCCGACAGCGGCTCAAGGTAGCCGAGCACCGCAACGGTTTGCGCGGGCAGGCCGCCAAGCGACGAGAAGTATCCGTAACATCCAAGCCCCGTGTTGACGACGCCCAGCATGAGCGCCCAAGGCCACTCGTCGGCCGCAACACGGAACGCGCAATCGTCTTGGCAGGCCGTGAACGCGGCCGCCAGCAGGAAGCTTGCCGCAAGTTGCACGGCCGAGCTTTCGACGCCGTCCACCTGATCGGCCTTCTTGCTGAACACCACCATGGCGGCGTGCGCAAGCGCCGACATCCATCCGCAGAAAAGGCCCCATGCCGATTCCGCACCGCCGTCTGCCTGCAGGTTGATGAGCAACGCTCCGGCAAGCACTGTGCAAAACCCCGCGATTTTGGCAGGCGCAAGGCGCTCTCCGAACAACCAGGGACTCAACGCCATGACGATGACGGGTGCGCAATAGTAGGCGAGCGAGGAAATCCCCACGCCGACGGTTCGGTATGCCTCGTAGAGAAAAAGCCAGCTCGCACCCATGGAAAGTCCTGAAGCCGTCAGAAGGGCGAGCGAGCGACGATCACGCAGAACCGCAGGCGTTCGGCGCCGCGCGATCAGCGGAGCGGCCAAGAAGGCGGTGCCTATGAATGTGCGCAGCATGACAACCTGGTGACTTTCAAGGGAAATGCGCTCAGCTACGATGCCGTTTGATCCGAACAGCACGAGCGAGGCGATGAATATCAGATAGTTCCGTTTCATGCCCCCAGTGTGCCAAAACCACGATCAGATCAAAAGCGAATAGTTATCATACTCAACATGCTAAAATGTCATGACCAAGACGGCGGGTTCGCCGACACGAGAGGAGGGTTGTGGACGCGAGCGTGCAAAAGCTCCAGGCATTTGTTGCCGTGGTTGAATCCGGTAGCTTCACGCAGGCGGCTGCGCGCTTGTCGTACTCGCAATCGGGGGTCAGCCGCATGATCGCCGACTTGGAGCGCGAGTGGGGCGTGGTGCTGCTGGAGCGCGAACGTTCCGGCGTTCGCCCAACCTCCGATGGGCTTACTTTGCTGCCGCACGCGCAACGCGTGTGCGAGACGTACCGCGAGCTGCACGCGCACATCGACAACCTTCGGGGGCTTGAGTCGGGCCTCATCCGCATAGGCACCTTTTCCAGCGTCGCTACTCATTGGCTTCCGGGTCTCATCGAGGCGTTTCGCGCGGAGCATCCCTGCATTGAATATGAGCTGCTGTTAGGCGATTACGGCGAAATCGAGCAGTGGATTCGGCAGGGTCGCGTCGATTGCGGTTTTTCGCGGCTGCCTGTTCCGCCCGATCTGGAGGCCAGGGAATTGGCGCGCGACGAGTTGCTGGCAGTGGTGCCCGAAGGGCACCGGTTGGCTCGCCTGGATAGGATCCCCTTAAGCGCGCTGTGCGACGAGCCGTTCCTGCTTTTGGAAAAGGACGCCAACACGGTGGTGAGCGATGTGTTCCGCGAGCGCGGATACACGCCGAACGTGCAGTTCACCACTTGGGACGATTACGCCATCATGGCCATGGTGGAGGGAGGCATGGGCGTGAGCGTGCTGCCGGAGCTCATTTTGCGGCGCGTGCCGTACCGCATCGTCATCCGGCCGCTTGATGTGCCGGCGCATCGCACGGTGGGTTTGGTCGTCCGTCGTTTTGCGTCGGTGCCGCTGGCTGCGCAGCGATTCATCCAACAGGTGGAGCGGATAGGCGGCGAAATCTTCCGATCGCGCGCTCTCTGCCTGTAGATGCAAGGATGCGGGCGTTCTTTCGCGCGCGTTTGCTCGCGTTCGCAAAGGGGGAGCCGTTGCGCCACCCGGTTTGTGCTACTCTGATTCGCGGACGAAATCGGGGTTCCGCATGGCGGGCGGTTGGCGACGAGGAGTGATGCCGCATGGTGAACGAGAGGATGCGTGGGTTGGGGGACGAGCCGAGCGCGATTCGCGAGCTGTTCGCGTACGGCATGGCGCGCAAGGCGGAGATCGGCGATAAGAACGTGTTCGACTTCAGCATCGGCAACCCGAGCGTGCCCGCGCCCGACGCCGTGAAGGACGCCGCGCTCGCGCTGCTGGAGCAGCCGGCCGTGTCGCTGCACGGCTACTCGCCCGCGAGCGGCGTGCCCGAGGTGCGCGCGACCATCGCCGACAGCATCCGCCGCCGTTTTGGCATCGACGCGTCGCCCGAGAACATCTACATGACCGTGGGCGCGGCGGCCTCCATCGCCATCAGCGTGTCGGCCGTGACCGAGCCGGGCGACGAGGTCATCGTCATCAGCCCGTACTTCCCCGAGTACAAGGTATGGATAGAGACGGCGGGCTGCACCTGCGTCGAGGTGCCCGCGCACGTGCCCGACTTCCAGCCAGACATCGACGCGCTGGCGGCGGCCATCGGCCCCAAGACGAGCGCCGTCATCATCAACTCGCCCAACAACCCGGTGGGAGCTGTGTACTCGCGCGAAAGCCTGGAGGCGCTGGCCGCGCTGCTGAGCGCCAAGGAGGCCGAGTTGGGCCGCGAGTTGTACCTCATCAGCGACGAGCCGTACCGCGAGATCGTCTACGACGGCATAGAGGTGCCCTACGTGCCGTGCGTGTACCCGCGCACGATTGTGTGCTACTCGTACTCGAAGTCGCTCTCGCTGCCGGGGGAGCGCATCGGCTACGTGTACGTGTCCGACCGCATGGACAACGCCGCGCAGGTGATGGCCGCCGTGGCCGGCGCGGGCCGCGCGCTCGGCTACATCTGCGCGCCGGTGCTGTTCCAGCGCGTGATAGCCGCGTGCGTGGACGAGCCGAGCGACGTGGCGTCCTACGCGGCCAACCGCAAGCTGCTCACCGAGGGCCTGGCCGCGCTCGGCTACGAGTTCGTGGAGCCGCAGGGCGCGTTCTACCTGTGGGTGCGCGCGCTCGAGGACGATGCGCAGGCGTTCAGCGACCGCGCGAAGGCGCACGAATTGCTGCTGGTGCCCTCCGACAGCTTCGGCGTGGGCGGTTGGGTGCGCGTGAGCTACTGCGTGGCGGCCGACGTCATCACCGGCGCCATGCCCGCCTTCAAGGCCCTTATGGAGGATTATCGGGGATAGCAGGGCCGCTGCTCGTCCGTCTTCTTCCCAAGCGGCACCGCGCCGGCGAGGTCACGACGCGTACTGCTTGAGGTAGTCGATGATCTCCTGGCGGGAGTGCAGCCCCGTCTTCGCGTAGATGCGCTTGATGTGCGCGTGCGCGGTGCCCTGCGTGATGAACAGCTCCTCGGCCACGCGCTTTTGCGTGTGGCCGAGCGCGTAGAGCGCAAGCACCTCCACCTCGCGTTCGGAAAGCAAAAACTGCCTGCCCATCTCCTCGGCGTTGTGCTGCATGGACGCTTGGCGAAGCTCCGACATGCTCTCGTTTTGGTCGAGCGCCATAAGCGCGGACACCACGCCCTGCCGCCGCTCGCTCCTTCGCTTCTGCTCGTTGGCGCCGTCTAGCGCGATGGCGAGGAACTGCACGAACACGACCTGCGTCGACAGCACCAAGAACCCGCCCATGACGGCGTTCATGAGCATGTCGTTGCCTGAGGCGGGGTACAGCTCCATGATGGCCACGCGCGACACCGCGCGGCATCCCAGCCACACCAGCCAGCCGGCGATGGCGTAATAGTAGGGGTCGCGCCATCCGTAGCTCATGAACGCGATGATGATGTACCAGGTGAACGCCACCATGAGGGCGTTCAGCGTGGTGGTGAACACCGCTCCGATGTCCAGCATGTCGGGAAACGCCGCGTAGATCACAAGGGCCAGGCAGGCCAGAAGCTCCATGACGGCAAACGTCCCCACGGTCATGACGTGCTGCTTGCGCATGAGCACGAGCACGATGATCGTGGCGCACAAAGCGATGGTGAGCGCGCCGTAAGCCGCGCGCGTGCCCGGTGCGAACGCGATGGCCTCGCCGCTGGGGTAGCCGCGCAAAAGCCCGATGACCACGGAGAGGCACCCTATGCCGATGGCCGTGGCCATGAGGAACTGCTTGCTTTGCATCGCGGTCTTCGCGAAGCTGAAATAGTCGTGCGCCAAGGTGGGCGACGCCAGCTTGTACGGCTGGACGCGCTCGCGCGCCCACAGCATGCAGGGGTACTGCACGCAGACGAGCGCCAAGGCCGTCAGGTCGGCGGCGACGGGCGGCAGCAGCAAGCAGAGGTAGATCTCCACCTCGCTCACGATGAGCGCGGAGAACACGAACACGACGGCCGCCGTGGTGCTTGTGCCGCGCGCCCGGCGCAGCCAGTAGAAGATGGCTCCCGACGAGGCGAGCGTGTGAAGGGAGCTCAGCGCGAACTGGATTTCCACGCTCTGCTTCGTCGCCCCTGCCAGGGCAAGCCCGATCAGGCAGACCGCTTGGAGCGCCACGCAGGTGCGCGCGGCAAGGTTGACGGCGCGCTTGCCGATGGTCCGTTTGGAGAGCAGCAGCGCCAGGAAGAGCGCGGCCAGCACCACGAGCGTTGCCAGCATCGCCCCGTCGGTGAACACTCCCTGGTCAGTGCTCGCGTAGCTGCCGTAGGTGGCCACGATGAGCCCCGAGCGGCTGAACGCCAGCCCCAGCACGAGCGGCCAGAGCGCAGCGTAGCGCGGAAGCGAGCGCACGGCTTCGCCCAGGCGCGGTCGCGCGTCCTCGGGTTCGTCCGCGGTCGTTTGAGGCGCTTGGTTCGCCACAGCCCGTTCCCCCTCCCGTGCTCTCGAATCGGCTTGGGCATGTTAGCGCACCATTGTAGTCAATTTTTTGTCTGTATAGTGCGAAAGTCTCATTTTGTTGACAAGCATTTGAGCCTGCGCGCTCCGTTTATCCTCAAAGAGGGGATGCCGCGCCCATCCGCTCGGGCACCATGGGGCGGGCGAGAGAAAGCCGCTTCGCAGAGCGAGCGGCGGCTGCCAAGAGGGCAAGGAGCAAACGCATGGGAGAGTCGAGGAACGTCTACGTCGAGCCGGACGAGCGCGCGGTCATCCGCACTGCCGACGTGTACCAGACCGAGGTGGAGGCCGGCACGGCGGGGTACTCCGACACGTTGCTGTCGGTGGTGGCCAATTTCAAGAACAGCGGCGCACCCGAGGGGTTCAACGCCCAATGCATGGTGGGGAAGTCCAAACGCGGCGAGGTTGCGCTGCGCCTGTTCGCCGTCATCGACCCCGAGACGGAGACGTTCGTGCGCGCGGGCTTCAAGGCGCGCGGCTGCCTGGCCATGACGGCGTGCGCGAGCGTGGTGTGCTCGATGGTGGAGGGCAAGACGTTCGCCGAGGCTTTGGCCATCAGGCCCGACGACGTGAAAGAGGCGCTTGACGGCGTGCCGTGGGACAAGATCCACACCGCGTACTTCGCCGCCGAAGGGGTGCGGGCGCTCATCGGAGATTTCATCATCAACCGCGGCGGCGCGATCGCCGACCTCGACGCCGTGGTGCCGTGCGACGAGCTGTCCCTTTCCTGCGCCATGTGCGAGCATTGCTCGCTGCGCGACGCGCGCATCGAGCTGCGATTCGGCCCGGCGGCGGACGAAGCGGAAACGGGCGCCGGGGACGGCGCGCTTGCCGAGGATGAAGGAGACGCCGAGGGTGACGCGCCTGCGGAGGGCGCGGGGGACGCTGCGGATGTCGCGGGCGCGGCGGACGCCGACGGCGAAGCCGAGGCGCGCGCCCGTGCGCTTGCCGAGCACAATGCCCTTGCGCGCGTGTTCGACGACGTGCGCGCCCAGTCTGCGGACAGCCGGCTTGTCACGCCCGCTCGCTGGGCCGAGATCGGCCTGGTGCCCGCACATCTGACGTCCGACGAGTTCGAGATGCTGGTCTACGAGCACGTGGAGGACGATCGGGCCGCGCGGGCCGAGGCCGCTGCCGCCGCCGCGCCCGAGCCTGCGCCCGTGTTCCGCACGGCCACGCGCGCCGTGGGCGTCCCCGCGTTTTTGCGTCCCGAGGATGGGGAGCCGAAGGAGGCGCCGGAAAAGCCGGCGCGCGCGTCGCAGGATGCGGGATCGTGCGGGGAAGCGAGCGGCGGATCGGTTGGCGATGGCGGCGCCGCCGAGGCCAAAAACGATGCGGCCGGAGTCGGCGCCGGGGACGGCGCGGCGGGCGCCGACGGCCCCGGTGCTCCCGACGCTTTTGACAACCCCGATAACCCCGACAACCCCTTTGCCGGCTTGGACATCCCCGCAGGGTATCGCCTGGAGGGGATCGAGGGCGAGTACGTGCTGGTGGAGACCGGCGAGGGCGAGGACGCCGCAGAGCTTCCCATCGATTGCGAGCATATCGCCACGTTCGTGGGCGCGCACAGCTACTACCTGTACGATCGCGGTTTCATGACCGACGCCTACGCGCGTTGGGCGTTCCTTGCCGCCGAGGACGACCGCATGGTCACGTTCGTCGAGTGCGTGCGCGAGGAGTCGCGCGTCTACCCGCGTCCGTTGGCGGCATCGAGCCTGAAGAACCCGCCGTTTCGCATGACCGACGAGGACATCGCCGCAGCGTGGGAGGCCGTGCGGGCCTCCGACGATCATCCCGACATCGAGCGCACCGTCGCTTCGAACGGCGATGCGTACTTCTTTTCCACCGACTTCCTCTCTCCCGCCTACGCCGCTTCGCTCGCCGAATGGGATGCGGTGGAGCGCCATCTCCATATGTAGCGCGCAACTCCGCCTTCGCTCCAGCGCATGAGAAGGCCCCCGGCGCAACTTGATGGCGCCGGGGGCCGCAAGAAGGGCCGGCAGATCGCGCGGACAGGGGGGAAGCGGGGCGCGATCTGCGGCGTTGAAACGGTTCGCTACGGCAGCAATCCCAGGCTGTCCAGCTCCTCCTTGACGTCGGCCATGCCGTATGCGTCAAGGCAGGCACCCGTCGGGCAGCCCAGGCGCTCGTCCCAGCCGAACTTCGCGTACACCATGCCAAGCGCCGTCTGGAAGTCGTCGCGGTCCATCTTGTCGGTGCCCTCCGTGAACGGCTGCTTGTCGGGGTCTTTGTCGAAGGCCCACGAGGTGATCACGTCGTGGACGTTACGCAGGTCGTTGCAGCCGATGGCGCCGCTTTCGTCGGTCATGCCGCGCACCGTGTTCGCGCGCTGCAGCGTCATGATCTTGGCGCCGGCCTTGTACAGGTCGTCGTTGGTCACCTCCTGGCCGGTGACGGCCTTGAAGAACTTGGCCTCCAGATCAAGGTCGCCGCGGTAGTTGCGGGCCTTCGTGGGGCTCA
>NZ_CBDTNW010000174.1:0-14728 GCF_965361815.1 Rubneribacter sp. | reverse complement strand
CTAGAAGGCGGGCAGTGTCCCCCTGCCCCTAGAAAGGAGGGAGCGGCAGGGGGGCAATCCGCTTCCCTACGAAGAGGCCGCGGTCCTCATTGATCGCGCGCTCGCCGATTTTGCTCTGTCGGATGTGCGTGAGCGTCATCCGTTGTCGTTGTCGGGCGGTCAGCGCCAACGCCTCGCCATCGCCGCCGGCGCGCTGCAGGGCGCGCGCGTGATGGTGCTCGACGAGCCCACGAGCGGCCTCGACCTCGCCAACATGCGCCGCGTTGCCGCGCAGATCGAGCGGCTGAAGGCAGGCGGCGCTTGCCTCGTCATCGTCACGCATGACTTCGAGTTCGCGTGCGCCACCTGCGACGAGCTGGCCTTCATGGCCGACGGCCGCATCGCGGAGCGCTTCGCGCTCTCGCCGCGCACGCTGCGCCGCGCGCGGGAGGTGTTCGGTTTTGATGGCAGGGGTCGCGATGGCAGGGGGCAGGGATGCTGTCATGCTTGATGGATGGCCTGATGACGTCGCCCCGGTGACAGGGGGACGGTGACAGGGGGACGGGGATAATGTCACCCCTGTCACCCGCTTGATCCCCGTCCCCCTGTCACCGTGACATTATCCCCGTCCTCCTGTCACGGCACGTCCTCTGTCGCAGCGTGCGACGCAAAGCAGCACGCAGCTCGGTATCGCTTAGGAACCTGCGGAAAAGACGGGCGCTGCGCCCGACCGCTTAGTCAATCGAAGGGAGCTTTACATGGTCACAGCAGCAAACGCTCGGAATTCGGGCAAACTTACGGGCAAGGATTTCATCTTCATCGCGATCTTCGGCGTGCTTTTGTTCATCGTGTTCTTCGTGTTCGCGATGGTGCTGGGCATGAACGCCAACACGTTTTGGTTCACGCATGCCATAGGCGCCATCCCGGGAGGCATCGTGTGGATGTATTTGGTGGCGCGCGTGCCGAAGCGCGGCGCAATCTTGGTCATGTCGCTTTTGGTGGCGGTGGTGGGGTTGCTTTTGGGGATGCTTTGGACAGGTCCGGTGGGTATTGTCGTGGGCGGCGTTTTAGCCGAACTTATCATGAGCGTGGGTAAGCGTTCAAGGGTGAAGGACACTGTTGCGTTCGCCGTGTGGACGCTGGCGTTTTGGGTGGGCCAGCAGTCGATGATCTTCCTTGCGGGCGATTCCTACGTGGACATGGTGGTTCAATCCGGGATGAGCGCAGAGTACGGGCAGGCTCTGGTGAGCTTCATGCAAAGCCCGCTCATCGCCGTGGCCGGCGTGGGTTGCGTGGTGGGCGCCCTCATCGGCGGCTGGCTTGGCGCGAAGGTGTTCAGGAAGCACTTCGCGAAGATCGCCGCCTAGCTGGGGCGCTTGGCGCTGTCGGCCTCGGCATCGCCGTCCTCGCGCCCCACCGCATTCCGCTTCGCCCGCTGCTCCTCTTCGATCTGGCGGGCGAAGCGGTCCATCTTCTCCTCGACGGAGCTGCGGATGCCGAAAAGGGTCCGCTGGCTTGCAACGGCGCGCGGCTGCGCGCCGCTCGCTTGGTCGAGCAGCTGCTCGTGGATAAGCCGCCATCTTCTCTCGAAATCGTCCATGCCGCCATGATAGCACTCGCGAGAGGGCGGTGCCGCGTTCGTGGCGGTGGTGCGCTGGGCGCCGGGACGCTTGCGGGCTTGGCGGCTTCCGCGTCGGCCCCGGCATTGCCGTGCGTTCCCTTGCGAATGGCAGGCTCTCTGTTAGACACGAGCTTATGTTTGCCAACCCTCGAGCCGAGCTTCCCTTGGCCGAGCGCTTCGGGAAGCCGGCCTGTCGGGCGGGGTCCGCCGAGTCCCTCCGGCGGGATCCTCGTCGACCCCGGTTCAACAGAGAGGTGGCGAGAAATAACCGAAATCGGAAGGTTTTGTGCGCGGTTCGTTCCGCAGCGTGAGGGAAAGCCCTGGTCGGAAGATTTTGCGATGTCCTCAAAGAGAGTGGGGCGCCACAAAACCTTCCGACTTCGGTTATTTCTCGCCATCCGGGTCCCTCCCGCCTCCCAAGAGGGGGCGGGAGGGATGTTTCGCCGATCCGCAGTCGGCGCAGGTTGCCCTGGTTTACCCGCGCTTGCTCGGTTTTTCGGCAAGATCGCCCGATCCGGCCGCTTTGCCTCCGCTTTTCGGCGTAAGGCGCTACTATGTTTTCCATAGCTAACACAAAGGAAAGGCGGCGGTTTATGGTCGAGAAACGGAAGAGCGCGAAGGATTCCGAGCGAGCGCCCTCCGATCTTGGGAAGCTTGGGAAATCCCAAAGGCCCGAAGCGTCCAAGCCCTCCAAAGGGGCCAGGCAGCGCAACCCCATCGCGCGGCTTCTGGACTTCGCGGGCGGGCATAGGAAGCTCATCGTGTTTGGGTGCGTGCTGTCGGGCGTGAACGCGGTGCTGTCCATCGCGATGCTCGTGTGCGTGTGGTTTGTGCTGCGCGACCTTGTGGCGGTGGCTCCGAACTGGGCGCAGGCTGCCCATGCGGCCGCGTACGGCCTTGCGGCGTTCGCGTTCGCGCTCGCGGGGCTTATCGTGTACTTCGCGGCGCTCATGTGCACGCACCTCGCGGCGTTCCGCACGGCCACGAACATGCGCAAGGCCGCGCTTGAGCACCTCGCGCGTGTGCCGCTCGGGTACTTCGGCATGCGTTCCACCGGCGAGCTGCGGCGCGTCATCGAGGGAGCGACGGGGCTCACCGAGGGCGTGCTGGCGCACCGCTTCCCTGATTTCGTGGGCGCGCTCGTCACGCCGGTGGCGTTCCTTGTCGTCATGCTCGTGTTCAATTGGGTGCTGGGGCTTTTGTGCCTTGTGCCCATCGTAGTGTCGGCGCTGTGCATGATGTGGATGATGGCCGGCGGCGGGGGCGACGAGAACACCAACATGATGACGTTCATGAAGAACTACCAAGACGCGCTCGACCGCATGAACAAGGGCGCGGTGGAGTACGTGCGCGGCATCCCGGTGGTGAAGGTGTTCCAGCAGACGGTGCGGTCGTTCCATACGTTCCGGGAGGCCATCGCGGCGTACGTGGACTTTGCGAACGCCTACGTGCGCCTCTGCACGCCCCCGCAGGTGGCGCAGCTGGTGGCCATCAACGCCACGTTCGCGGTGCTGGTGCCGGCGGGCATCCTGCTGGCGCGAAGCGCGGGCGATTTCCCGGCGTTTCTTTCGGACTTCCTGTTCTACGTGGTGTTCTCGGCGCTCACCACCATGATGATGACGAAAGTGATGTATTCCTCGCAGGCGCTCACCGAGGCGCAGGACGCCGTGGCGCGCCTCGAGGGTATCCTTGGCGCGCCGCTCATGTGCGAGGTGGCGCCCGACCGGGCGAAGGAGCCGGCCTGCAACAGCGTCGAGTTCGACCACGTGAGCTTCACCTACCCCACGGCCGACGCGCCGGCGCTTCGCGACGTGACGCTTGCCGTGCCCGCCGGGGCCACGGTGGCGCTCGTGGGGCCCTCGGGTGGCGGCAAGACCACGGCGGCCAGCCTCGTGCCGCGCTTTTGGGACGTGGGCGAGGGCGCGGTGCGCATCGGGGATGTGGATGTGCGCGATATCCCGCAACGCGCGCTGATGGAGCGCGTGGCGTTCGTGTTTCAGAACGAGCGGCTGTTCAAGCAGAGCATCGCCGACAACATCCGCGCCGCGCGGCCTAGCGCCACGCGCGCGGAGGTGGAGGCGGCGGCGCACGCGGCGCAGTGCGACGACATCGTGGCGAAGCTGCCCGACGGGCTGGACACCGTGGTGGGCGCCGCAGGCGTGCATCTGTCCGGCGGCGAGCGGCAGCGCGTGGCCTTGGCTCGCGCCATCTTGAAAGACGCGCCCATCGTGGTGCTGGACGAGGCCACGGCGTTCGCCGATCCCGAGAACGAGGCGCTCATCCAGCGCGCGCTCGCGCACCTCACGCGCGGCAAGACCGTGCTGATGATCGCGCACAGGCTGTCTGCGGTTGTGGGGGCGGACAAGATCTGCGTGCTGGCCGACGGGCGGCTTGTGGAGGAGGGCGCCCACGACGAGCTGGCGGCGGCCGGCGGCGTGTACGCCCGCATGTGGGAGGACTACCGGCGCGCCGCCGCGTGGCGCATCGGCGGGACGGAAGGAGGCGACCATGCTGCGTAGCGCGTTGGGCCTGACCGAGCAGGGCGTGCGGAACTTCAAACGCGGCGTGTTTTTCTGCACGCTGGCCAACCTGATGCTGTTCGCGCCCATCGGAATCCTGTTTCTTTTGGTGAGCGACTTCATGGGCCACCTCGTGAACGGCGCGGAGCTGCCGCGGCTGGCGCCGTATGTGGCGGGTGTGGCGGCGATACTTGCGCTCATCGCGCTCACGCAGTGGCTGGAGTACCGCAACACCTACGGGCCGGTGTACGAGGAGAGCGCGCGCAAGCGCGAGGGCATTGCCGAGCATCTGCGCAGGCTGCCGCTGTCGTTCTTCGGGCGGCGCGACCTTGCCGACCTCACGAACGCCATCATGAAGGACTGCGCCGATCAGGAGCGTTTGTTCATGCACGTGGTGCCGCAGCTGTTCGGCACGGGCATCTCCACGGCCGTCGCCATCGTCTGCGTGCTGGCGTTCGACTGGCGGCTGGGGTTGGCGGCGTTTTGGCCGGTGCCGGTGGCGTTTGCGTTCATGGGGCTTTTGATGGGGCTTGTGCGCCGCAAAGTGGAGGCCAAGGAGCGCCAACGCCTCGTGATGGCAGACGGCGTGCAGGAGTTCCTCGACTGCGCGCAGGAGATCCGCGCCACCAACCAGTCCGAGGCGTTCCTCGGCGGCCTCGGGGGCAAGTTGGAGGAGATGGAGCGTCGCATGGTGGCCTCCGAGCTGGCGACGGGCGCCGTCATCTCCTCGGCCCAGGCGTTTTTGAAACTGGGAATCGCGTCCACCGTTTTGGCGGGGGCGGGGCTGATCGTGGCCGGCCAGGTGGACTTCATGACGTACTTCGCGTTCTTGTTGGTGGTGACGCGCGTGTACGATCCGGTGAACGTGGTGCTGCAGTCCACGGCCGAGCTGGCCGAGATGCGCCACTCCATCAAGCGCACGAGCGCGCTGGCGGCCGAGCGCCCCATGACGGGTGCGACCGAGTTCGCGCCGCAGGGCCACGACCTCGCGTTCGAGGATGTGTCGTTCTCGTACAACACCGGCGAGCAGGTGCTTTCCGGCGTGACGTTCACGGCGCGCGAGGGCGAGGTGACGGCGCTCGTGGGTCCCAGCGGGTCGGGCAAGTCCACGGTGGCGAAGCTGGCGGCGCGCTTCTGGGACGCCGACGACGGGCGCGTGAGCTTGGGCGGCGTGGACGTGTCGGGCGTGGACCCGGAGACGCTGCTCGCCCACTATGCCGAGGTGTTCCAGGACGTGGTGCTGTTCGACGAGACGGTGATGGAGAACATCCGGCTCGGCCGTGCCGACGCCGCCGATGAGGAGGTGCTGGCGGCGGCGCGAGCCGCGAACTGCGACGAGTTCGTGCGGCGGATGCCGCAGGGCTTTGCCACGCGCATCGGCGAGAACGGTGCGCGCCTCTCCGGCGGCGAGCGGCAGCGCATCTCCATCGCGCGGGCGCTTCTGAAGGACGCTCCGGTGGTGCTTCTGGACGAGGCCACGGCGTCACTCGACGTGGAGAACGAGACGCAGGTGCAGGCGGCGCTGTCGCGGCTGCTCGCGGGCAAGACGGTCATCGTGATAGCCCATCGCATGCGCACCGTGATGAGCGCGGACAAGATCGTCGTGCTGAAGGAGGGCCGCGTGGCCGAGCAGGGCGCGCCCGCCGAGCTGATGTCCCGCGAGGGCGGCTTGTTCCGCCGCATGGCCGAGCTGCAGGGGGCGGCCGTTGGCTGGACCGTGTGACGCCGGGGGCGCGGCGCGCGAGCGCACGAGGCACGCGCCGGCCGCCGCGCGTCGCCCCCTGTGTGAAGAAATTGTATGCTAAGGCTAACTCTACTTGCGAAGCACAGGGAGTTCGCTTATTCTAACTTTCATCGGAAGCGAGATGCGCGCCTCCCGGCGATGGGGCGGGCGCCATCCCTTACCGAGCGACGTTTCCGCTGACCCGGCGGCAGGGCTCCTCTCGTCTGGCCGACTGCCGCACCCTGCAGGCGGAGGGAAGACTCCCCCTTCTTCCCTCCGCCTTTCTTGTGCCGGAAGCGCCGTTGGGGCCGAAGAAAGGGGGAGGGGAAAGGAGGACGCTGTGGAGCGGATGTCCATGTCGGGCGAGGACTACCTGGAAGCCATCGTGGAGCTGGGAGGTCCTTCGCGCGAGCCGGTGCGCTGCGTTGACATAGCGGAGTCTTTGGACGTTTCGAAAGCTTCGGTGAACAAGGCCGTGTCCGTGCTCAAGCGGGAGGGCTACGTGGACCAGCAGCCTTACGGCGGCGTGGTGCTCACCGAAAAGGGGCTTGCCTACGGCACCTCGGTGCTGGATCGCCACAAGCTCCTGTTCGCGTTTTTGACGCAGGTCGTGGGCATAGAGGAGTCGGTCGCCGACGAGGAGGCGTGCAAGATGGAGCATGCCATCAGCGACGAGTCGTTCCCCCACTGGGTTGCCTACGCGAAGCGCATCGGCCTTGAGCCGCGGGAGCGCCCCGGGGTGTAGCGCCTCTTCGCTCTTGGCGCGGCGCCGACCGCAGCCGCGCGTCTTCGCCCGCGCACCCCTCCGTTCGTTCGCTGCGGGAAACTTCTCCTCCCCCTGCCGCCCGTTTCGCGGTACCATGGCAGCGAACGACGAACAAGACGGGGCGAGCGCGGCGATAGGCGGGGAGCCGACGGCCGCGTGGAGGAGAGACGCGTTGGCAACTTTGAACGACCTGCCCATCGGCAGGACCGCCACGGTGGTGGCGGTGGGCGGCGAGGGTCCGCTCAGGCAGCATTTCCTGGACATGGGCATCATCCCGACGGCTGCGGTGACCATGGTGAAGCACGCGCCCATGGGCGATCCGGTGGAGGTGCGCGTCCACGGCTACGAGCTTACGCTGCGCGTGGACGACGCGCGCAAGATAGAGGTGTCCGACGTGCGCGACGCCTCCGAGCGGCGCGGCGGCCCCGCTTTGGGCAGGCCCCTGCCGCATCCGGGATTGGGCGAGGGCGGGCGCTTTCACGACAAGGCGGACGAGAACCCCCTGCCCGAGGGGGAGCCGCTGACGTTTGCGCTGGTGGGCAACCAGAACTGCGGCAAGACCACGCTGTTCAACCAGCTGACCGGCGCCAATCAGCGCGTGGGCAACTTCCCCGGCGTCACGGTGGACCGCAAAGACGGCCGCATCCGCGGGCACGCCGAAGCGCAGGTGACCGACTTGCCGGGCATCTACTCCATGTCGCCGTATTCGAGCGAGGAGGTGGTGACGCGCCGGTTTTTGCTGGATGAGCGGCCGCGCGGCATCATCAACATCGTGGACGCCACGAACGTGGAGCGCAATCTGTACCTGACGATGCAGCTCATGGAACTGGGCATTCCCATGGTGGTGGCCCTCAACATGATGGACGAGCTGGAGGGCAACGGCGGCACCGTGGACGTGAACGGGATGGAGCAGCTGCTCGGCGTTCCCGTGGTGCCCATCTCGGCGCTCAAGGGCGAGGGCATCGGCGAGTTGGTGGACCATGCGCTGCACGTGGCGCGCTACCAGGAGCCGCCCGTGCGCCAGGATTTCTGCGCGCCCGACGCGCACGGCGGCGCGGTGCACCGGTGTCTGCACGGCATCATGGCGCTGGTGGACGACCACGCCGAACGGGCGGGCGTCCCGGCACGCTTCGCCGCGTCCAAGCTGGCCGAGGGCGACCCGCTGGTGCTTGAGCGTTTGAAGCTCGACCGCAACGAGGAGGAGGCGCTCGAGCACATCGTGCGCCAGATGGAATCCGAGCGCGGGCTGGACCGTGCCGCCGCCATCGCCGACATGCGCTTCGGGTTTATCGGGCGGGTGTGCTCGCGCACGGTGGTGAAGCCGCATGAGAGCCGCGAGCACGCGCGCAGCATGCGCATCGACCGCGTCCTCACCGGGCCGCTCACGGCCATCCCCGCGTTCGTGGCCATCATGGCGCTTGTGTTCTGGCTCACGTTCAACGTGGTGGGGGCGTTTTTGTCCGAGCAGCTGGACGCGGGGATAGGCGCGCTCACCGACGCTGCGGCCGGCGCGCTTGAGGCTGCGGGCGTGAGCGAGGTGCTGCGCTCGCTTGTCGTCGACGGCGTGTTCAACGGCGTGGGATCCGTGGTGGGATTTCTGCCCATCATCGTGACGCTGTTCTTCTTCCTGTCGCTGTTGGAGGATTCGGGCTACATGGCGCGCGTGGCGTTCGTCATGGACAAGCTGCTGCGGCGCATCGGGCTTTCGGGACGCTCCATCGTGCCGATGCTCGTGGGGTTCGGATGCACGGTGCCGGCGGTGATGGCCTCGCGCACGCTGCCCTCCGAGCGTGATCGCAAGATGACCGTGCTGCTCACGCCGTTCATGAGCTGCTCGGCCAAGCTGCCCATCTACGCGTTTTTCACGGCGGCGTTCTTCCCTGACAACGGGGCGCTTGTGATGGTGGGGCTGTACTTCGGGGGCATGGTGGCGGGCGTGCTGGTGGCGCTGTTTATGCGACGCACGCTGTTTTTGGGCGAGGCAGTGCCGTTTGTCATGGAACTGCCGAGCTACCGGCTGCCGAGCCTGCGCAACGTGGGCCAGCTTCTGTGGGAGAAGGCGAAGGACTTCCTGGAGCGCGCGTTCACAGTGATCTTTTTGGCCACCATCGTCATCTGGTTTTTGCAGACGTTCGATTTCGGGCTGAACGTGGTGGAGGACTCGGCCGACAGCATGCTGGCCGTGGTGGCGGGCTGGGTGGCGCCGCTGTTCGCGCCGCTTGGGTTCGGCGACTGGCGGGTGTCCACGGCGCTGGTCACGGGCGTGATGGCCAAGGAGAGCGTGGTGTCGACGCTTTCCATCCTGTTCGGGAGCACAGAGGCGCTGGTGGCCGCGCTCGCGCCGCTGGCGGCGCTGGGACTGCTGGTGTTCTGCCTGCTGTACACGCCGTGCATCGCGGCGCTCGCGTCGGTGCGGCGCGAGCTGGGCGGGCGCTGGGCGCTGGCGATGGCGTTCGGGCAGCTGGGCGTGGCCTGGGTGGCGGCGCTTTTGGTGCGCGGAGCGGGGCTTGCGCTCGCGGCGGGGCCGGCGGGGGCGCTGAGCGCGGCGCTGGCGGTTGCGCTGGCCGTTTCGGCCGCGCTCGCGTGGCGGCGCTCGCGGCGGCGCGGGCGGGCGGGCTTGGGCTGCGATGCCGGATGCGCGGGCTGCGCGGCGCGTGCGGAGGTGGCCGCCGAGGACGAGCCGCGCGCAGAGGCGCGCTGACGGCGGGGTCGAAACGGCGGGTTTCCGCTCCCGCCGTCCGCAGCATGGCAGGCGACGGGCCGGGCGCGCGAGGCGGGCTGCGACCGGCGGCCAGGTGCGCGAAGCCTAGCGGGCGAGCTTGCGGCTGGGGATGCGCTCGTGCATCTCCAGGATGTCCTTCCAGAAGCGCTTGGGCATGAACTGGCGGCGCAGCTCGGGGTTGTAGCGCGCCTCCACGGCCACGGCGTCGTAGAAGCGCTTCCAGGCCGCCTGCATGAGCGCCTCGTCGTCGGCGGCGGCGGGAAGCGCGACGGACTCGGTGCGGACCAGATGCCAGCCGCGCCCCTCGTAGACGCCGGCAAGGGCGTGGGCCTCGTCGAAGATCATGAACGGCTGCGTGTTGAAGCGCGCGCTGAACCAGTCCATGAGCAAAGGGACCACCGACGCTTTGGGGTGGCAGCGGGCGAACCATGCGCCGCCCTTCAGATGCTCGAACCGCAAAAACTGCTGGAGGTAGTGCCGTTCGTTCATGACCGCGCGGTCCAGCGCGAAAAGCGGGCCGACGGCGGGGTGCGCGAGGTCGTCGAGCGCGCGGCCTGTGCGCATGGCGTGGCGCACGAAGCGGTAGACGACGGTGCCGGCGGCAGGGTCGTCCGACAGGGAGGCGTGCACGATCGCGTCGAGGGCGTCCTGCCCGCAGGTGCGGCGCACGCCTCTTTGCACGCGCACGGCCAGATCGACGTCCGTCTCCACGAACCGCACGGACTGCCCGAGCCTGGGCTGCAAGGCGCCCTCGCGCACGACGTCCTGAGGGTCCTCGTGGTTGGCGTAGGCTTGGAACACGGCGGTGAGCAGGCCCTCGGGGCTGCCGTCGTAGACGTAGGCCACGCTTGAGAGCGGCTCCTCGGGCGTCAGCATGGCCCCGCCCCGCCCAACTCGAGCGCGCGCTGCCAGCCGAACGCGCCGTCGCCCGCGCATGCCGCGTCCTTGGAGCCGGGAAGGCCGGCGTGTGCGGTCCGGCGGGAGGAGGGCGCGGCCCGATCCGCCTTCGGCGGGCGTTTCGCGGCCCGGACGGCCCCCAAGGCGCGCCCGCCTCCCGCCGCCCGCAGCTTCTCGGGCGTCTGCACGCTCTCGAACAGGCTCATCTGCCCGGGCGTGACCTTCGCCGACCGACGGCCGTGCGCGCCGCCCTCGATGGGGGCGGCCAGCCGGGCGCGCAGGCCCTCGCGGGTGAACTCCGCCCCTTGCCCCGCGTACTTGCCCGCGCAGGTGATGAAGAAGCGCGCCCTCTTGTAGGCGATGCCCAGCTTGCGCAGCTCGGTCTCCCGCAGGCAGGTGGTGCGCCGCGCGCGCACGATGAGGTGCGCTCCCCGCACGCCGATGCCCGGCACGCGCAGCAGCGCCTCGAACGGCGCCGCGTTCACCTCCACGGGGAAGAAGTCCAGGTGGTTGAGGGCCCAGTTCGCCTTCGGGTCGATGTCGGTGTCCAAGAAGGGGTGCTCTTCGTCCACGATCTCGCCCACGTCGAAGCGGTAGAAGCGCAAAAGCCAGTCGGCCTGGTACAGGCGGTGCTCGCGGTTAAGCTGCACGGCGTCGGCGCCGGGAAGGCGGGCATCGTCGTTCACGGGCAGGTAGGCGCTGAAGAACACGCGCTTGAGCGACAGCGTGCGGTAGAGCGCCGCCGACAGGGTGAGTATCTGGAAATCGCTTTCGGGCGTGGCGCCCACGATCATCTGCGTGGACTGGCCCGCCGGCACGAACGCGCGCTCCTTTCTGGGCGGTCGGGCCTTTTGCAGGTAGGTGGTTTTGCGCCGCATGAGGGCGCGCGTGTCCTTGTCCTCGGCTATGCCGTCGCGGATCTGGCGCATGGGCGCGATGATGCGCTGCTTGTCCTTATCGGGGGCCAGCAGCCGCAGGCTTTTCTGGGAGGGCAGTTCAAGGTTCACGCTCATGCGGTCGGCAAGATGCCCCAGCTTCTGGATGAGCTCGGGGGAGGTGCCGGGCACGGCCTTCGCGTGGATGTAGCCGCGGAAGCCGTGCTCTTCCCGCAGGATGGCCAGGGTGCGGATCATAAGTTCGGTGGTGTGGTCGGGGTTGCAAAGGACGCCGGAGCTTAAGAACAGCCCCTCTATGTAGTTGCGCCGGTAGAAGGCGATGGTGAGCTCGGCCAGCTCGCGCGGCTCGAACGCCGCGCGCGGCACCTCGTTGGAGGCGCGGTTCACGCAGTAGGCGCAGTCGTAGACGCAAACGTTGGTCATGAGCACCTTGAGCAGCGTGATGCAACGCCCGTCAGCCGAGAAGCTGTGGCAGCAGCCGGCCGCCAGCGTGCTGCCCAGCCTGCCTTTCCGAGCGGCGCGGTCGATGCCTGACGAGGTGCACGCCACATCGTACTTCGCCGCGTCGGCGAGGATGTCCAGCTTCTCTATCAGCTCCATGCGCCCATCCGTTCGTGCGATCATATGTTTGCAAGAATGTTTGTTCGCTTATGATAGGGGGCGAGGCGAAGCGCGTCAATCGAACAAACGATGGAGATGCGCGGGCATCCGCCGCAGCCTGCGCGGGCGCCCGCTGCGGCGCCTTCCGCCTGCCAGCCGACTGGAGCGGCCTTTTGCCTATTCTTTCCCTGCGCGTTCTTTACTATAATCGGGAAAACGACAAAGGAGCGCCGCCCGCATCGGCGCCCGAAGGCACGCGAACGGAGGATCACATGGCCGACAGGGAACAGAGGCGCGCCCAGGTCGCCAAGCACGAGGCGCTGATGAGGGGCGCATGCGCAAGCGACACCGAGGCCACGGTGGCGGCCGCGACCGTCTACGAGGACGGCGAGGGCAGGACGCTGCCCGTGCCGCAGGCGGCGTTTGAGGAGACCGAGACGGTGGTGACCACGGCCTTCGCACCGGAGGCCCTGGTCAGGTTCGGGAAGGGGAAGACGGTGGTCGTGGACCCGGCGTCGTTCATGCGGCCCGGCGGAGCCTACGAGGACGGCGCCTTCGGCCCCGAGCAGATCCTGTGCTCGGAGAGCAACCTCTACCAGGTGCTGCGCGGCATCAAGCCCGTCTACCACGACAAGAACCGCGACTACCGTTGCGGCCAGCTGTTCTCCGACCGGGCCGCCTACCTGCCGGGCGTCGTCTTCTCGTGCGGGGGATCCGTGCGCAAAGCCGATGTCGTGGCCGTGGCCGAGCCCGTTCGCGCGCACGCGCTGGAGAACCATCGCTCCGAACGCGAGTGCGACCGGGCGATAGCCGACCGTGTGGAGGCGCTGCTGCGCATAGCGGCGGCGAACGGTTGCGAGACGCTTGTGTGCGGAGCGTTCGGCTGCGGGCGCAACGGCTACGACGCGGCCCGGGTGACAGAGCTGTTCCGGGCGTGGATCGAGGCGCATCCGGGCGTGATCGGGCGCATCGTGTTCGCCGTGCCGCGTGCGCATTTCCCGGCGTTCGACCAGGTGTTCGGTGCGCCCGAGCCGCCTGCGCCGGAAATTGCGGCCGCGGGGCAGGACGACGAGGATGCGCTTGACCCCTCGAGCATCGAGCTGCCCGAGGGCGTCACGCTGCGCTGAGGGAGGGGGAGGCGCGGATGCTGCCCATCCTCTACGTCGGCCTGGGCGGGTTCGTGGGAGCCGTGGCGCGCTACCTTCTGGGACTCGTGCCTGTCGAAGGGGACTTTCCGCTCATGACCTTTCTGGTGAACTTCTCGGGCGCGGTGCTCATAGGGGCTGTGTTCGAGGCCGCCACCGCAGGGTCTGGCCTGCCCGACGGCGCCGTGCTGTTCCTCAAGACGGGCGTGTGCGGCGGTTTCACCACGTTCTCCACGTTCTCGCTCGAGACTCTCTCGCTTCTTGAGGGCGGCAAGTACGCCGTGGGCGCGCTCTACGCGTCGGGCAGCGTGGCGGCGTGCCTGGCCGGCGTGGTGCTGGGCCGCTTGGCCGTGCGCGCGCTGCGCGCGACGCTCTCCGGGTCCGCAGGGACGTGATCGCGCCCAGGCGCGCCCGCTACCGTGCGCGGGTGGCCTCCTGCGGGTTGATGGACATGCTCTGGAAGCGCTCCTGCATGTAGGCGTTGTCGAAGTGCGTGTCGAAGAACTCCACCAGCGCCGATTGCCCCATGTCGTCGCCGGCTTCGCGCTGGTACCAGCAGTCGAGCGCGATGAGCGTCATGGCGCAGTCCACTATCATGAGCGCCGCGCACACGGTGGTCACGGTGTAGCGCAGGTTCCAGGGGATGAGGTTCACCAGCTTGAGCATCCACGGCAGCAAAAGCTTGATCCACACCACGCCCAAGCATCCCCACATGGCCATGAACATGCCGTTGGTGCGGCCGTCGATGGACAGGAAGGTGCCCGTGTAGTCCCAGGCCACAATGCCGAAGGCGAACTGCATGAACCAGCTGACCAAATACTCGAAGGCTCCGCCGATGACGGCGCTCACCAAAAACACGACGAGCACGTTTTTGTCATGGAACCGGTTGAGGGCCATGGTCATGAGCACCGCCCCCACGCCGTAGATGGGCGAGAACGGCCCGAACAGAAGGCCCGCGCGGTCTTGGTAGTGCCCCGGATCGACCACGGCGAAGTGGTAGACGGTCTCGATGATAAGGCCCAGCACGCTGCATACGACGAAGATCCAGAACAGGTTGAAGAAGTTGAGGGTGATGTAGCCCTTGCCCGTCTCGTCGCGTCCGAGCGTGCCCTCCTCGGCCTGCTCGCGCGTCTCCATGTCGCGCAGCTTGCGCTGCAGCTCGCGTTCTTGGGCAAGCGAAGGGTCCAAATAGCTTTGCATGACGACGAGGAACACGGCCATCACGCCGTAGGGGAGCAGGCCCCAGGTCAGCCCGGTCAGCATGATGTCGCACAGCACCACCGCCACCAGGACCAAGATCATGACGTCGGCTATCTGCGCGGCATGGCGGCGCTTGTTGCGCAAAAGCCTGATGCCGAACAGGCAGAACATCGCGGCCAGCCCCGCGGTGAGCGCGGTGTCGGCCCCGAAGATGACAAGGGTGGCCGAGGAGAACTCGCGTTCCAAGGTGCCGTTTTGCAGAAGCAGGGTCATCCCCACGATCAGCAGCACCAGAAGCGCCGTCACGCACGCTCCCATGACGGCGGACAGGATGCCGAACGCTTTGAGCGGCAGGGGGATCTTCCGCTTGTTCGGGGGTATCGCCTCTTCGGCGCTCGAATCGGGGGTGCTCTGGTCATGGATGCCCATGGCGGCGTCTCCTTGGATGGGGTCGGGTCGGGCGCGCCGGGTGCGCGCGGATGGCTCCGGACGATATTCGGTACAGTATAGCGGTAAAGGGGCCGTTCGTCCCCTCCGCGCGGAGAATCGCTACCGATCTGATCAAAATGCGGTTGATAGCCCTGGGGGCCGAAACAGGGTGAGGCCGGGATCCGCCCCGCTTTTTTTCGCAGGGCCAAAAGGAATTGGCATGCGAACGCC
>NZ_CBDTNW010000173.1:0-7193 GCF_965361815.1 Rubneribacter sp. | reverse complement strand
ACAGTCCAGCGGACTGTCCGAGCGAGCAGGACTGTCTGAGCT
This sequence comes from Rubneribacter sp., assembly GCF_965361815.1. NCBI lineage: Bacteria > Bacillati > Actinomycetota > Coriobacteriia > Eggerthellales > Eggerthellaceae > Rubneribacter > Rubneribacter sp. The sequence goes on along the minus strand of NZ_CBDTNW010000173.1, from coordinate 7,151 downwards.
ACCGACCTCTCCCGCCCCCTCCGCGTTCCCGCTTTCGGGCTCCTCTGCAAACGCATGCAGGGCCGCGATCTCGAGGGCCTTGTAGCCCAAGACGAGCGACTCTGCCATGGCCCGGCACCCGCGCACAAGAGGCCAGTGCAGCCAGCCGTTCTTCGCGCGCCCGCTTGCCAGGTCGTGCTCCTCCACGTAAATGCCGCCGTCCGGCTCGCGCACGGCCACCGACCAGTTGTACTTGCCGCGCATCATGATGCCCTCGATGAGCGCCTGGCCGCCCACATGGGTTTTCAGCGCGCCGTCCTCGGAAAACGCGCGCGCAAGGTCGCTTCTCTGCTCGGCCATGCTAGCCCCTCTTCACGCGCGGGTACGGGTTTCCGCAGGTCATCTTGCCCTCGGGGCAGTTGCCGCGGATGCACGGCGCGCCGGCGTCCATGAACACGAACGGCGCCGTGGGCCGCGCCAGCTCCAGCATGCGGTGCGCCATGTCGCGGATCTCCCACTGCGCGCGGTTGCAGCAGCGCAGCGAGAAGAAGTGCAGCAGCTCGCGCACGTTCATGGTGATGACGATCTTCGTCTCGGCCGCGTTGGGCAAAAGGTAGCGCGCGTCCTCGGCGGGCACGCCGGCGGCCAGCAGCTTCTCGTAGGCGGAGATGGCGGCCTTTATGGCCTCGTCGAACACCGCGCTCGCCTCCTCGCTGGCGGCGATGCTCCCAGGCTTCACCGTGGCAAGGCCGTTCGTGAACTTCACGGAGCGCTGGCTTTGCTGGTTGAAGTTGGCGAGACGATGGCACACCAGCTGGTGCGTGAGCGCGCGCGACACGCCGTCGACGGCGAACGTGTAGCTGGCGTGCTCGAGCGTGGAGAAGTGGCCGCTGCCCATGATGGTGGACAGCACGCTTCTCACGCGCTCCTCGGGCATGGTCTCCATGAGCTCGGACGCGCCGACGGGCGCGTAGCACAGGCGCGCCGCCGTGGCGATGGCGCGCTCGGGGTCGGGCGTGTGGTACAGCAGTTCAACGTGCATGGGCAAAACGCTCCTCCATAGCAGAAGAATCCCGGCGGCCGGGCGATTTCCCGCGCCCGGCCGCGCTCTCGTTCGCTACCATGGTACCCGATGCCGGCAACGCGCGAAAACGGAAGGCCCCCTCATGCCAGAAAACAACACGCCCGCCCCTTTCGTCCCTCAGCTGACCACCCGCGATTGGAACGAGGAGTGGAGGCTGCTGCAGAAGGCGCGCCGCAACGCCGACGACGCCGCGTACTGGAACGCCCGCTCGCGCACTTTCGCCACCAAAGACGCGCCCAACCCCTACGTGGAGCGCTTCCTCGAACTGGCGGACGTGCGCCCCGGCGAGACGGTGTTCGACATGGGCTGCGGAACCGGGGCGCTGGCCGTGCCGCTCGGCGAGCGCGGGCACCGCGTGACGGCGGCCGACTTCTCGCAGGGGATGCTCGACCGCCTGCGCGAGAACCTGGACGAGCGCCGCGTGAGCACGGTCACGCCCAAACTCATGAGCTGGGACGACGATTGGGCGGCATGCGGCGTGGCCCCGCGTTCGGCAGATGTCGCCTTAGCGTCGCGCTCCATCGCCACCGCCGATTTGCGCGACGCGCTCCTGCGCCTTTCCAAGGTGGCGCGACGGCGCTGCTGCATCACGCTGGCGGCAGGCGCCTCGCCGCGCACCGACGAGCGCATGCTGCGCGAGATCGGCCTTCAGACCGAGGTCGGACGCGACTACCTTTACGCGTTCAACATCCTGGCGAACGAGGGCCTGCGCCCCGAGATCTCCTACATCGACAGCGAGCGCACGGACACCTTCGCCTCGCATGAGGAGGCCCGCGCGACCTTCGAGGACATGGCGCGCCGCGCGGCGGGCGCCGACGCACCCGCCTCCGAGCTGCAGGCCGCCCTCGCCCGCCTGCCCGAATGGATGGAGGCGAACCTTGTGGAAAACGAGTGCGCGGGCGAGCCCGACAAAAAGGGCGTCCCCCAAGGCCCTTGGCGCCTGCGCAAGCCCCGCACCACCTCCTGGGCCTTCATAGCCTGGGACGCGTAGCGGATTGCGCGGACGGCAGGCTAGAGCTCCACGCGCTCGAACATGTCCTTGCCCACGCCGCAGACGGGGCAGACGAAGTCGTCGGGCAGCTCGTCCACGTACTCGATGTGCCCGCACACCGTGCAGCGCCAACCGTACTTCGGCTTGGGGGCGTCGCCGGCAGCGGGGGCCGCAGGGGCAACAGGGGCCTCCCCGGGCAGGTAGCTCGACGCCTTGGGCGGAGTCTTGCCACCCTTGACCAGGTGGTAGTACGCGTACGTCATCGGCTCGCCGGCGCACAGCGCCTCGGTCTCCTCCACCTCGCCGATGTAGAGGATGTGCGTGCCCAGGTTCACGGCCTGCACCACGCGCACGGAGAAGCGCGCCACGCACTGCTCGGCCACATAGGGCACGCCCGCGGCGTCCACGCCCGTCTCGCAAGAACCCAACTTGTCCACGTCGGCGCTGCAATGGAAGCCGAACGTGCCGATGAGCTCCATCGTTGCGTCCTGCGCCAGGCACGACACGGTGAACCGGCCCGAGTCCATGATGACGTCGGTGGTGAGGTTGTCTTTGTTCAGCGCCACGCTCACCTGCAACGGCGAGGACGTGACCTGCTGGAACGTGTTGGCAACGCAGGCGGCGCGGCGCTCGCCGTCCGTGGCGGCCACCAAGTAGAGCCCATAGCTCAAGCTGCGGAACGCGGTCTTGTCGATCATGACGGATGCCTTCCCCTCTCGCTGTCGGTTTTCTTCCAGCAAATGATAATTATTCTCGTTAAGGAGCGCAAGGGGGAAGCCCGCAGGCGGAGCGGAGGAGAAAGAGCGCCTCGTCGTCGGGAGCGATCCTCGTCGCGCCTCCCCAGGCCGCGCCGAAGCGCTCCTCGGCAAGGGGGCACAGCCCGTCGCGCACGACGACGAGGGCATGGGCGAACCGCGATGCGGGGCCGGCGGTAAGAAGCGCCATGGCCGCTGTCAGGCCGCCGTCGTGCTTCAGCTCCAACCGCCCCAGCTCGTCCACCACCAGCAGCCCCCGCCCCGCCAAACCCCGCGCGCCCCTCGCGCGCGCCAAGCCTTCGAAATGAGCGTTCACGCGCGCCAGCGCATCATCGGAGATGTGCCAGCCCAGCCGGGCGGCCTCGCTTTGGCATTTCGGGTCCAGCACGCCCTCCGCAAGCGCGAGGTCGCGCCGCCGCGCGAACGGGACGCGTTCCCCTCCCGGCAAAAGGACGTTGTCGATCCCGAGCTTCTCAAACCCGTCCCCGTCGCCCGCCGTGCGCCACACTCCGGGAGCGACGACGCCCGCAACCCGCGTCCCCGCATCCGACAGCTCCGCGCACAGGCCCTCGAGCCACCGCGTCTTCCCTATCCGCACATCGCCTGTCAGCAGGAACAGCAATTCGAGGCCCCTTTCCTTCCTCATTATCCTCGACCATGCAGTATACTCCCCCGCCCCTCGAGCGCGTAAGGAAAGACCCCGCCGCAACGCGTCCCTCGCCCCATGGGAAACCGCACCTCTCAGGACCTTGCCCCCTTCCGACTGAAATTATTCACAATCTGATATATAGTTCCATGCGAATTATTCTTGAGTGGAGAGTTATAGAAGGAGCGGGGGCATGGAAAGCGGCATCGAGGAGCCGGAAACCTCCTGCGGGGCGCAACCCGCAGGCGGCGGGGGGAGGGTCACCCCCCCCCTCCCCGTCTTACCACAAACGCGCAGCGCCTCTACGCGCCGCGCCCGGCGCTCCAACCTCGTGATCGCCGCCCTCGCGGTGCTGCTCGCGGCGAGCTTCCTTATCTCGCTCATGCTGGGCCGCTACCCCATCAACCCCGTCGAAGCGGCGGGCATGCTCGCCCATCTGGTCGTTCCCTTCGACCCGTTTTGGACCTCGCAGCAAGAGACGCTCTTCTTCCAGGTGCGGCTGCCCCGCATCGCGCTCGCGCTTCTGGTGGGATGCAGCCTCGCCGCCGCGGGCGCGGCCTACCAGGGCACGTTCCAGAACCCGCTCGTCTCGCCCGACATCCTGGGAGCCTCCCAGGGCGCCGCGTTCGGGGCGGCCGTGGCCATCCTGCTCGGCTGCACGTCGCTTCTCATCTCGGCGAGCGCGTTTTTCTTCTCCATCGCCGCCGTTTCGCTCGTGCTGCTCATCGGCAGCCGCGCGCGGGGCAACCACCTGCTCATCGTCGTGCTCGCCGGCGTCATGGCAAGCTCGCTGTTCTCGGCGGGCGTCTCCTACGCCAAGCTCGTCGCCGACCCGTCCAACGAGCTGGCCGCCATCACCTACTGGCTCATGGGCAGCCTCACCGGTGCCAAGTGGAGCGACATGGCCCTGGCAGCCGCGCCCATAGCCGTCGGCCTTGCGGCGCTGTTCGCCCTGCGCTGGCGCATCAACGTGCTGACCATGGGCGACGAGGAGGCGTACACCATGGGCGTGAACGCCCGCCGCGTGCGCCTCCTCGTCATCCTCGCAGCGACGCTCGTCACCGCGGCCAGCGTGTCCGTCTCGGGCATGATCGGCTGGGTGGGGCTTGTCATCCCCCACTTCTCCCGCATGGTCATCGGCTACGACTACCGCAGGCTCCTGCCCGCGAGCATGCTCATGGGCGCCGCCTTCCTGCTCGTCGTGGACGACCTCGCCCGCCTCATGACAACCTCCGAGATACCCATCGGCATCCTCACCGCCTTCGTGGGCGCGCCGTTTTTCCTCTACCTCATCACAAGGAGGAAGCAGCAGCTATGAGCATCGAGGTGAGGGGTCTGGGTTTCTCCTACGGGCGCCGCGAGGTACTGCGCGACGTGAGCTTCTCCATACCGGACGGCATGCTCGTGAACGTGCTCGGCCCCAACGGCGTGGGCAAGTCCACCCTGTTCCGTTGCATCCTCTGCCTGAGCACGGGCTGGTCGGGCAGCATCGCGGTGAACGGAAGGGACCTCCGCTCGCTTTCCGTGCGCCAGCGCGCCTGCGAGATCGCCTACATCCCCCAATCGCACTCCTCCGTCTACGACTACGACGTGCTCGACGTGGTGCTCATGAGCGCCAGCGGCGGCATCGGGATGTTCGGCTCGCCGAAGAGGCGTCACGTCGAGAAGGCCTGGGAGGCGCTCGAGCGCGTGGGCGTGGCGCACCTGGGGCATCGCCCCTACACCCGCATCTCGGGAGGCGAGAAGCAGCTCGTGCTCATCGCCCGGGCCATCGCCCAGGACGCGCGCACCATCGTGATGGACGAGCCCACAAGCGCGCTCGACTACGGCAACACGGTGCGCGTGCTGTCCGCCGTGCGCCAGCTCGCACGCGAGGGCATGTCCATCGTGCAATCGACGCACCAGCCTGACCAAGCGTTTCTCTACGCCGACCGGACGCTCGTCCTCAACGAGGGCCGCGTCTGCGCTTACGGCGACCCGAAAGACGTGGTCACCAAGGAGCTGGTGAGCGCCATCTACCACGTGGACGTGGAGGTTTGTTCCCTGTACGGCGACAAGGTGCGCGTCTGCGTGCCTGTCAGCGAACTGGACCGCAAGCAAGCAAGGGAGGAAGGAACAGTATGAGAAAAGAACCGACGATCAGAGGAAAGCGGGCAGCCGGCGTCGTCTTCGCGGCGGCTTTGTGCTGCGCGCTCGCGCTCGGCGCCGTCGGCTGCTCGCAAAACGGCCAGGGCACGCAGAGCGCCCAAAACGGGTCCGAGGCCCAGCAGCAAGCCGCCGAGGGCGAGACCCGCACGTTCACCGACTCGGCCGGGCGCACGGTGGAGGTGCCGGCGCAGATCGACCGCATCGCCCCGGCAGGCCACACCGCCACGCAGGTGCTTTTGACCATGGCGCCCGGCAAGATGGTCACCTTGTCCCAAGAGCTTACGGACGACCAGGCGAAGTACCTGGGCGAAAACTACGCCGAACTGCCCGTGACCGGCGCGGCCTTCGGCTCGAAAGGCGACCTCAACAAGGAGGCTGTGGCGGCCTCCGGCGCGCAGATCCTCATCGACACCGGCGAGCTGAAAGACGGCATAGCCGAGGAGCTTGACACGCTGCAGAAGCAGCTGGGCATCCCCGTCGTCATGATCGAGACGACCATGGACACCTATGCCGACGCCTACAAGATGCTCGGCGAGCTTCTTGGCATGGAGGAGCGCGGACGCGAGCTGTCCGAGTACTGCAAGGCGGCCTACGAGGAGACGACCTCCGTCATGGCGGGCATCCCCGAGGGCGAGCGTGTGCGCGTGGCCTACCTCCTTGGCGACAAGGGCACGAACACCATCGCCAAAGACTCCTACCAAGGCCAAGTGGTGGACCTTGTGGCGGACAACGTGGCCGAGCTTGGCAAAGTGTCCGGCAGCGGGCAGGGCGTTGAGATCGGCATGGAGCAGCTGGCCCTGTGGAATCCCGAGCTCATCCTGTTTTCCGAGGACAGCATCTATAGCACCGTGGGCAGCGACGCGACCTTCGCCGATCTGGACGCCGTCAAGAACGGCGCCTGCTACGAAGTGCCCGCCACGCCGTGGAACTGGCTCAACAACCCGCCGACGGTGAACCAGGTGCTGGGCATGCAGTGGCTGCCGCGCCTGCTGTACCCCGATCAGTACGATGACGACCTGTACGAGATGGTGGCCGGTTACTTCAAGACGTTCTACGGCTACGACCTCTCCGAATCCGAGTTCGACAAGATAGCCGCGAACGCGCAGCCCAAGGCCTAGCGCGCCGCGTTGCGCGGTCCGCAGCGCGTTGCGCGCGGGCCGGGCCGGAACGGGGCCGGAAGCGGGCCTCGGCCTGAAACAGGCCCCCTACGCAGAAGAACCCGGCGCAACGGCCGGGTTCTTCCTTTCGTTCGTGCGAATCGCCAGCAGAGGGCTTTTACGCTACTCGGCGGCGGGAGCCTCGGCGGCCTCCTGGGCCTCCTCGATCAGGGCGTCCACGGAAGCGGCCTCCTCGCCGGAAACCTCCATCTCCGTGCCCTCCTCGACAGCGGCCTGCTCGGCGGCCTTCTTGGCCTCAGCCTCGGCGGCCTTCTTGGCGAACTCCTCGGCGCGCTTGGCCTTCTCGGCGGCCTTCGCCTCGCGCTCAGCCTTCTTGGCGGCCTCACGCTCGGCAGCGGCAGCAGCGCGCGCGGCCTTCTTGGCGGCCTCG
>NZ_CBDTNW010000172.1:0-5792 GCF_965361815.1 Rubneribacter sp. | reverse complement strand
TCCCGGCCTCGATCGATCCTGGTTTGACAGAGAGGGGCGGGGCCCTCTGTCAAGCCATGGTCGACGTGAGCGCGCGTTCGTGCGATTTCGGGCCGAATTCCCTCCAATCAGGGGCTTAGGGGTCCTCCGCCCGTCGGGCAAAGCCCTCCGAGGCGCGCATCCGCCCCCCCCCCTGCCCAGCGCGCATCCGCCCCGTCCTGACGGCCCCCGCCCCGCGAAAGCCCGGCCCCGCCCCATGCAAAGCTTCCGAAGATCGGATGGGGATTTCGTACCCGTGCTCTGGATACGGCGAGGACGTTTCGTGAAGCGACGCATCCTCGGGTAGGCTGTTGTCCGAGGACGCCGCCGAACGGCCCCATCCCCGCAGCGCACACGCAGCATCGACGCAGAAGCGGCGGCTTCCCTCCGGATACGACCCCGCCCGGAAAGGAGAGCGCTCCATGAAAAAGGTACTCGGCGTGTTCTTGGGGCTTATCGCCCTGATCATCGCAGGCACCGCCGGGCTTGCCGCCCTGTCCGGCACGGATGCCGCAACCGACCGCAACCCCCTGGCCTCCCTGGCAGACGACGCCAAAAACGGCGCGGCGAACGCGGCCATAGACGCTTTGGGCGTGAAGGACCGGGTGCAGGAGGCGCTCGACCAGAACAAAGGCGCCATAGCGGCGGCCACCGGGCTTTCGGCCGATCAGGTGGACCAGGCCATAGACAACCTTGACGTGCAGGGCTGGACGGCCGCAACGCTGCCCTCCGACGCCGTGGAAACCGGCACCTACCAGGGAAGCTACGCGGGCGTGGACGGCACGCTCACCACCTACGACGACCCCGGGTACGTGACTGTCGAGGCGTACGGGCAGACCGTCACGCTGGCCGTGCCTGAAAGCGCCCAGCAGTACCTGCCGCTGCTCGGCTACCTGTAAGAACGCCGAGCGCAGGGCTTGGACGCGGGCCGGGCGCCCGCCGAGCGTCCCGCCGCAACGCTTCGCACCCGCAAGCTCACCGCGCAGACGCCCCGCAACGAAACCCGCCGAGCACGCGGCGTTCGCGCGAGCGACCCGCCGCGCAGGCGGCGTGGCGTCTGCGCGGCGGGTCGCCGGCCGTTCCGCAGGCGCCGCCGGCAAAGCCCATGCCGGCCGCCGACCCGTATCCCCTACCGCGTGCGCGCCTCCTTCAAACGCCGCTGGTAGGCTCGGACCGCCTGCGAGAGCGCGAAGCACACCGCAAAGTACAGCACCGCCATGACGCCGAAGATGGCGAATATCTGCTCGGTGGAGTTGTAGCTGTTCATGAGGATCATGCCGCGGCCCATAAGCTCCTGCACGGCCATGGCGCCCCACAGAAAGCTCGTGTCCTTGACGGTGGTCACGAACTGCGACAACAGCGCGGGAATCATGTTGCGCAGCGCCTGCGGCAGGATGATCAGGGCATAGGTCTGCGCCACGTTGAAGCCCTGGCTTCTGGCCGCCTCGTACTGGCCGAAGGGCACGCCCGCCAGTCCGCCGCGCACGATCTCGGCCACGCTGGCGCTGGTGAACAGTGTGAACGCCAACACGGCCGCGCCGAGCGGAGGCAGCTGGGCCACGAAGAACGTGAACATGATCCACAGCAGAAGCGGCGTGTTCTTGAACACCTCGATGTAAACCGTCGCCACCCCCGAAAGCGCGCGGTTTTTCGACGTGCGCAGGACGGAGATGACGGTGCCCAGCGCGATGGAGCACAGGATGGAGACGGCGGATATGGCAAGGGTCATGCCCAGGCCCTGCAGCAGAAACCTCATGTTGACCCAGGTGAAAAGCTCGGCCATGGCTACTCCTCCTCCCCTTCTCCGTCTCGGCGCCCATGGGGCGTTCGATCCGACGCCTCACGGGCGCCGTCCGCATCGCTTGCGGGCAAGCGGCCCGAAGCCTCGCCCGCACCGTCTGCGGGAGCACGACCCAACACCTCGTCCGAGCCGCTGTCCGCACCGTCCGAGAACGCGCGATCCGACCCCTCCTCGGAAGCCCCCGCCCCCGCCTCGCGGAGGAACCGCCCCGCAAGGCGCCTCTTCGCGCCGACGCGCCCCGCCTTCGTATGCGTTTTGCGCCAAACGCACCGATCGTCGCCGCCGCATTCGTCGGTTATCTGCTGCTGCAGCTCGCGGCCTATCTCGTCGGCTATCTCGGCGGCGCGCCGGCCGGTGATGGGGCGCGCCTCGCGCGCGGCAGCCGGATCGTCGGGATCGGCCAGCGCATGAAGCGGATGGCGCGGCGAGGGCGGCGCGATGGGCGGGGCGATGTCAACCGTCTCGTGCATGGTGCGCACGCCTGCGGCAAGGCTGTCGGAAGCGGTGTAGCCGGTGATGTCGTGCGAGCCGGGCGTGACCTCGGTGGGGTCCTCCGCCAGATGCTCGGCGGCGTCGCCTGTGGCCACGTGCTTGCGGGAGCGCGTGCGCCGCTCCAGGTACAGCGCCAGACGCGACAGCGGGAAGCAGATAATGAAGTACAGCGCGGCGGCCACCACATACACCGGCCCGTAGTAGCTGGTCGAACCCGCGAACGAGTTGGAGAAGTACATGATCTCCCCGCCCACGAAAAACGCCAGGATGGAGGTGTTCTTCACCAGGTTGGCCGCCTGCACGGCCAGAGGGGGCAGGATGATGCGCATGGCCTGCGGCAGGATGATCAGGAACATGGACTGCCAGTAGCCGAAGCCCTGGCTCTTGGCCGCCTCGAACTGCCCCCGGTGGATGGAGCCCACGCCGCTGCGCACCACCTCGGATATGTAGCCGCCATGGTAGATGCCGATGGCGACGATGCCGATGGCAACCGTCGACATGCTGACGCCCACGAGCGGAAGCAGCGCGTAGAACACGAACGCCTGCAAAAGCAGCGGCACGTTCTGCACCACCTCCACGTACACGCGCGTGACGGCGCGCGCAGGAGCGAAGCGCGACACCGACAGCACGCCGAACGCCACACCCAGCGCAAGCGCCAAGATGAGCGCGAAAAACGAGATGAGCACCGTGGTGCCGAACGCCGAGAGGATCTCCGGCCAGCGCTGGAACAGCGCCTCCCATTTGAACGGGGCGAACGCGTCAAGCATCGGCAAGCCCCCAATCTTTTTCGAGCGCGGCCATCGTGCCGTCCGCGAGCATGTCGGAGAGGGCCGCGTCTATCTGGGCGGCCAGCTCGGTGTTGGTCTTCTTGGTGGCGATGCCATACTCCTGCGGCGCGAACTGCGCGTCCAGCAGCATGGTGGAGTCGTCCAGGTAGCCGTTCAAGATGGAGCGGTCCACCGAGAACGCATCCACGCGCCCGGCGACGAGCGCTATCTTGATCTCGGGATAGGTGGCGTACTCGGCAAAGCTCATGGAGATGCCTATCTCATCTCCCGCCTGGGTCAGCTTCTCGCGCGTCGTGGCGCTTGACGCCACGCCCACGATTTTGCCGTCAAGGCCGGCCAAGTCCTCGATGCCGCTCGACCTCTTCACCAGCACGCCGATGTGGTCGATGAAGTAGGGCTGGGAGAAGTTGTAGCTTTTCCTGCGCGCCTCCGTGATGGTGAACGTGGCCAAGGTGGCGTCCAGCGTGCCGTTGTCCAACATGATGCCGCGCGTGGTGACGTTCACGCCGGTCACCTGCAAGGCGTCGGGGCTGCCCTTGATGCGGCGGGCAAGCTCGCGGGCGATGTCCACCTCGAAGCCCTCTATGTTGCCCGATTCGGGGTTTTGGAAGCCGAAGCCCGGCACGTCGATCTTCGTGCCCACGCGCAGCACGTCGCCGGCCGAGCAGCCGCTCAGCGTAGTGCCCGCAGCCAGCGAGGCCGCCGCCAGGGCAAAGGCCCGCAGGAAGTGTCGTCTCGTCAGCATGGCCGCCCCTACAGGATCTTGGACAGAAAGCTTTTGATGCGCTCGTTGTCCGTCTCGTCGAAGATGTAGTGCGGCGCGCCGCTTTCCACCACCCGGCCCGCTTCCATGAACACCACCTTGTCGGCCGCCTCGCGCGCCAAACCCATCTCGTGGGTGACCATGACGATGGTCATGTTCGTCTCGGCGAGCGACTTGATGACGTCGAGCACCTCCTGCACCATCTCGGGGTCGAGCGCGCTCGTAGGCTCGTCCAGAAGCATGATCTTGGGATGCATGTTGAGCGCGCGGGCGATGGCCACGCGCTGCTGCTGGCCGCCGGAGAGCTGGTCGGGGTACTTGTCCACCTTGTCGGAGAGCCCCACGCGCCCAAGGTAGGCGCGCCCGTCGCGCTCGGCCTGCTCGCGCGGCACCTTCAGCACCTTCACGGGCGCGAGCGTGACGTTTTCCAGCACGGTTTTGTGGGGGTAGAGGTTGTAGCTTTGAAACACCATGGCCACGTCGCGGGCGAGCGCGCGGGCGTTCACCTTGCGGTCGGCCAGGTTCATCCCCTCCACCACGACCGTGCCCGAGTCGGGCACCTCCAGGCCGTTGATGCAGCGGATGAGCACGCTTTTGCCCGAGCCGGACGGCCCGATGATGACGACCTTCTCGCCCTCGGCCACGTCGAGCGACACGCCATTGAGCGCCTCGACCGCGCCGAAGTTCTTGCGGATATCCGTAACCGTGATCGCGTTAGCCACGCTTGACGCCTCCTGTTTGCTTCCAGGCCGCGATCTCGGTGGGGCGCCGCGGTCTTCGTTTGGTGATAGAGTGCGTCATTCAGTCTAGCATGCACGGCATCGTGCCAGATGGCAAGGAGGTTACGGAAGCTTGACAAGAGAGAAAGCGGGCCGGCTCCGCGCGAAGCCGGCAAAGAGTCCCGATCAGGCGGTTGCCGAAGCCGGCTCTTCCACGGCGTCGTTCGCGCCCGCGGTTGCCGGCGCGTTCGAAACCGCTTTCGCCTTCGCGTCCTCGGCCTCCTCGCGCTCGAGCACCTTCCGCATGGCGGCGATGGCGCACTCGATCTGCCCGTCGTCGGGTTCGTTGGTGGTGAGGTACTGCATCTGCATGCCGGGCCACAGCACCAACTTGACCAGCGGGTTGTCCGGACGGCTGCCGGCCCACTTCACCGTGATCTCGTACGAGATGCCGGCGATGACGGGCATGAGCAGGATGCGCACCGCAATGACGAGCGCGAGCTTCGGCGCGCCGTCGGGCACTCCCCACGCGCCGATGAGCGCGTTCAAGGGCACCACCGTGTACACGAAGATGGCGATGATCATGACCATGATGAGGAACGCCGTGCCGCAGCGCACATGCAGGCGCGGGAAGCTGCGCGCGTTCTCTGGCGTGAGGGGAAGCCCGTGCTCGTAGCAGTGGATGGTCTTGTGCTCGGCGCCGTGGTAGCCGAACATGCGCTTGATGTCGGACATGCGCCCGATGAGCCACAGGTAGAACACGAACACGCCCACGCGCAAAACGCCGTCCACGATGTTCCACAGCACCGGATTCGCGTCGTACTCGCCCACGACGAGGTTCGTGAGCGCCGCCGGCGCCACGATGAACAGCGCCACGCCCAGCACAAGCCCGAGCACCATGGACACCGCCATCTCCCGCTTGCCGAACTCCGGCTCGCCGTCCTCGCCTTCGGGCGCCGCAACCGCGTCGGCTTCCGGCCCAACCGCCGCCTCAGGCCCCTCGACCACCTCAAGCCGCGCCTGCGCCCCCAACGCGTCGATCACGACATCGGGCCGTCCGAAATCGTCCTTCCAGGAAAAGCCCCCTTCTTCCCCCTCTTCAGCGAGTCGGGCCCCAAGGCCCTCGAACTCGCGCCCCCCGTCGCCGCCAGGCTCCCCGACATCGGACGAGCGGAGGGGGCGGGAGGGGTCGGTAGCGAGTTCCGCACGAG
>NZ_CBDTNW010000171.1:0-37299 GCF_965361815.1 Rubneribacter sp. | reverse complement strand
CATAACCTTCCCTCTTTTTCCTGGTCGGTTAACGGTTTTTCCTCCAGGTGAGCGGCGCATATACCCATAGGGGTATATGCGCATAGGGACAGCAAGCGGCACGTGGTTCGCACGTCGGCTCCGCCCGCTTCGGTATATCCGGGCACTCAACAACCTACTCATACGGGCATATGCCTTTGTGCGCACTTGCGCACATGCCCTCGTGCCAAGGGAATAGGCCTGTGTGGCCTTGCGTTCATATGCCCTTATGGTCACAAAACTATAGGGGTATCTGCCTATCTTCGCCGCTGCTCTCGGACTGGCCGGCAAGCAGCCCGCGCGCCACCCGAAGCACGATCCGCTGGTTCTCGTTGTCCAAATCCGCGAACACCTTCCTCAGCTCGTTTTCCCGCACCGACCCCCGGCGCTTGGCCTTGCTGGGGTTGTCCACCTCCTCGAAGGGCTCCGTGAAAGCCTCGTCCGGGTCTACGCCGTAGATGCTCAACGCCTCGTAGAGCCTCTCGATGGACAGGGATGTCTTGCCCGACTCCACGTTGTAGACGCTCTGCTGGTCCGCGTACCCCAGATGCGCCGCCACCTCCCTGGCGGACAGCCCCGCGCGTTTGCGGTAATGGCGCAGGTACCTTCCCAGTTCCTTCCTTCCGAGCGGTTTGAGCCTCTGCCTCACCTCGCAACCTCCTTCCATATTGAAAGTTATGAAACGCATATTAGCATTTCATAACAGAACAGGCGATAAAAACCCCGTTGGTTTCCGTATGAGCGGGCATAATCAAGTATGTCATTTCCGACCGTATGACCATCTGACCGCATACCCCCGTGCTTGGAGGCCGCCATGGCTTGCAGTAGCCCTATGCCCTCAACCGGGTCGAGTATCGACCTGTCGCCCCTTGTCGAGGCCCTGCGCACGATATGCGAGGACCGCTCCGCGCCGTCCTACGTCGATCTCGCGCAGGAGACGGGCGTCCCCCTCCCGAAGCTGCTCCGGCTCTCCCATGGCGAGGCGGATGGCCTCGACTCGCTGCACCTCGTCAACCTCGCCCGCTCCTTCGACATCCCCTTGAGCGACTTCCTTGTCAGCAAAGCGTGGTGCGCGGGCGTTGCGGGAAACGGAGGGGTGCTGTGAGCGTGATGTCCTCCTACGAGGCCCTCGACGACTGGCTTACGCCCCAGGAGGCGGCCGACTTCCTGGGCGTGTCGGTGCGCACGGTTTACCGAATGCTCGAAGATGGCTCGTGGTTCCGCATGGCCTTCCGAACGCGCCGCGACGACGGGCGCTGGCGCATCGCCAAGGAAAGCGTCGGAGAGGTGGCGGGCATCTGCCCCATACCCCGCGCAGCGGCCGGTGAGCGGCATGGGTAGCCCCGGCTTCGAGCACGCCAGCAAAGGCGGCTACGTCGTGCTGCAACGTTTCATGGTGGACGAGCTCGACCTCACGGGCGACGAGCTTTTGGCCTACGCGATCATCTACGGCTTCTGCCAGGACGGCGTGAGCGCGTGCCGCTGCTCGCGCGGCTACTTCGCCTACTGGCTCGGCAAATCCAAAACCACCGTCAACCGGGTGCTCGACTCCCTCGTAGCGAAGGGCTGCATCGTGCGCGCGCACGAGAAGGTGGACGGGCAGATCTACCCGCGCTACCTCCTCGGTCCCTCCGCTCCCTCCGTGGCCGTCGAGCACGAGCTTGTCGAAGTGGCGAACGAGGGGTACGCCCATGGCAAGGGGGGTACGCCCGCGTACCCCCCTTGCCATGGCGAAAACGACAAAGAGCCTGGTGGTACCGGGGGTACGCCCACGTACCCCCCGTCCGTTGGCGTACCGGGGGTACGTGGGCGTACACAGATAAGGGAAACAGAAACATATTCAGAAACAGAATCCGATGGCGCGCACGCGGAGAAACCCTCCGAGCCGGCGCCCCTGCTCGACGACTTCATGAGGCTTCGCCCCTTCATGCCCTCGACGGAGGGGTACCGCTACGGATACGACAACTACCGAAAACTCAGGTCCATGGGGTTTTCCGCAGACGAGATCGAGAAGGCGGCCTGCGCCATGACCAAGGCGATCCGGGCAGAGTACCCCGACCGCCCCACCCGCTACCTCCCGCACGCCGAGAGGCTGCTCAACCCCGGAAACCCGCAGGGCATTGGCGCGCACCTGGACAAAAAGCGGATGGAGGGGGTGCTTCGGGCGGAAGCCGCCGAGGGCCTGCCCGACGACAAGCTGCTGATCTTCGCGATGTCGAACCACCTCGGCCAGCTCACGCGCGAGGCCATCGCGCTCAACGAGGCCGTGCGCAACGCTGAGGAGTCCGACGAGAGGAAGCACCGGCGCAACCTTCTTGCAGCTTGGATCGACGACAACCGCGACGCGCTGGAAAAGGCCCGCCGCGCGAAGATGGGAGGATAGGCATGGCAGCAGAGGACGAGGCCGTCGGGCTGGTCATCAAGGTCGGCGACACGGTGGTGCAAGGGGCAAGCGAGCTTTTCATGCTCATCCTCAGAGCACTCGCCGAAGCCCAGAGGCAAAGAGCCGCCCACCTCGCCCAAGAGGGCCGGGAGGGCATCATCATGCGCAGCGTCCACGGCGTGACCGACAAGGTGGCAGACGCGCTGCCTGGACACGGCAAGAAGGGACTCGTATCCGTCAAGGTCGCCAACTCCGACGGCGAGTCCTTCTCCTACCGCCTGGGAGCCGGCGTGCTGACCACGGGCGAGCTCGATTCCCTGAGCAGGCAGTTCACGATGCGCAACTTAAGCATCGCCATCACCGAGGGCGGCAAGCGCCGGGGCATCCGCTCCACCGTGTCGGGGCTTGCCTCCCCCGAGACGCCGGCGGGCGAGGTTGAGTTCTTCGTGCCGAGGGGGCAGCGCGATCAGTTCCTCTCGGCGCTCGCCTCCGTGGCCCCCAACGCGAACCTCGACGAGGCGCACGTGTGTGCCGAGGGGCAGCGTCGCGGCGAGGACGCCCCGTCCCCGGCCCTCTCAGGCGGGGCGGGCTCCACGCTCGACGCGGCGAAGGTCCTCGAGGGCCGCGAGGACCTTGCGGCCATGTGCCGCGAGCTCAACAGGCAGGGGGCGTCGGTCATGTTCTCCCGCGATCCCAAGGGCCTGGTGGAGGTCACCTTGAAGGGACCGAACGGGGCCGACCTCGACTCCTTCGCCGAATCCGTGAAGGTCGCCGCCCTTGCCTACGGGCTCGATAAGAACGAAGTGGAGGCGACCCCTATCAGGCGGGATTCGCACGGGAACTACCCGGGCAGCTTCACATTCCTCGGGCTTTCCTTCGAGCGCTCGGACGAGCGCGCCGGCATGTGGGCTGCGAAAGACGAGCGCGACCCCCGCATCGAGATATTCGTCGGCGTAGACGGCAAGGGCCGTCCCTCCTACGAGATTTCCCGCAACGGACGGGTTAAGGCCAGCTCCTCAAGCCAAGACGAGAACGTGTTCCTCGTGGCCGACCAGCCTCTGGAGAGCGCTGTGCTCGGCGCGGTGTCGGCCCTCGACCGCGCGCGGCGAACAGAAGAGCGGGCCGCCGCCGAGGAGCAGGTGACGAAGCGGGGAAAAGCATTGAGCGGTACGGCCGAGAAGCGCGCAGAAGGCGAAGCCTTGGCCGCACCGCCAAAAAACGCGGAGCTGCGTGCCCGCGAGATGCGGGCGAAGGACCTTGCGCGGAAGTCGGCCGCGACGAATGCGACGCCGAAGATCGTCGTTGAACCCTCCCGAGAAGGAGGGCCGCGCCGATGAACGCGCTTCTGTGGGTGCTCTGGTCGCTTTGCGGCGGCACGCTCGCCGGATGGCTCGCCAACCGCGTGGCCTCCTACTACGCCGACAATCCGATCTCCTTCGACGCGAACTTCTCCATCGATCCCCTCATCGAGGGGATGGCCCACGACCCGCTGTGGCTCGACCCTCGGTTCATGTGGGCGTTCTGGGCCGCGCTCGCCCTCGTCATGTTCGCCGGCATGGCCACCTACGACTACGGCGGCGAGCGCCGGCGCGCCCGCGAGGTCAAGGGCAAGGAGTACGGCGAGGCCGCCTGGGCGACCGAGAACGAGATGGCGGCCTTCGCGCACCTGGGCACCGTGACGCATGTCAAGCGCACGCTTCCCGAACAGCCCCGCGCCCGACGCGCCGCGCTCCTGCGCGACCCGCGCGCATTCGCGCTCGCCAAGCTCGGCATCGCGGTGAAAAAGCCCAATCCCAAGCCCGAATGGTGCGACCGGATGGAGGACGACAACATCATCCTGTCGGAGACGGCGCGCCTGCAGCTCTCGAAGATCCCCGATCCGCTCACCGAGCGCAACAAGCACGTGCTCGTCATCGGAGGGTCGGGCTCGGGCAAGACGTTCAACTACGTCGGCCCCAACCTGCTCCAGCTCTACGGCTCCTACGTCGTCACCGACCCCAAGGGCGACACGCTCAAGCAGTACGGCAACTTCTTCCTGCGCCACGGCTACGACCTGAAGGTGGTCGCCCTGAAGGACGGACGCGACCTTACGGCCTCGATGCACTACAACCCCCTCATGTACATCACCGATTCGACCTCGATCATCCAGATCGTGAACCTGCTCGTCGAGAACACCACCGGCGAGGGCAAGCACCCGGACGCGAACGAGGACTACTTCGTGAAGGCCGAGCGCCAGCTCTATATGGCCCTCATCGGCTACCTGCACTTCTTCTACGCCGACCAGCCCGAGGCCCGCACGTTCAACGAGATGGTGAACCTGCTCCAGATGACCGAGGGCGAGGAGGCCGGGCAGTCGGTGAGCCCGCTTGACATCCTCATGTTCGGGTACGAGGGCGCCACGCCCGAGGAGTCGTTCATGGGCTACAAGCAGTGGTGCGTGAAGCGGCACGGCAGCGAGGAGGCGGCGCGGCGCTCCGACGAGTGGTTCGTCCTCAGCCTGTACAAGGGCTTCAAGTCCACGGCCCGGTCCCCCGAGACGGAGGCGAGCGTGATCTCGTCGTGCCACGTGCGCATGGCCCCCTTCTCGGTCGGCTCGGTCAAGGACTTCTTCTCCGAAGACGAGCTGGAGCTGGACAAGATCGGCGAGCGCAAGACCGCGTTCTTCCTGGTCATGTCCGACACCGACTCCACGTTCAACTTCATCTTGGCGATGCTGCTCTACCAGCTGTTCGACCGCAACACCGCGATAGCCGACCGCAACCCCGGCAGCCACTGCAAGCTGCCCGTCGTCTGCATCTTGGACGAGCTCGCCAACATCGGCCGCATCCCCGACCTGGAGAAGAAGATCGCGACGCTTCGGAGCCGCTGGATCTACCTGCACCCCATCATGCAGAACGCGGCCCAGCTCAAGGGCCTCTACGGGGACAAGGCCCCCGTCATCGAGGGCAACTGCGACACCAACCTCTACCTCGGGCGCTCGGACTTCGAGACGAACAAGCACTACTCCGAGAAGCTCGGCAAGTACACCGAGGTCGTGCGCAACCGCAGCGAGAGCCGCGGGCGGCAGGGAGGCTACTCGGACTCGGAGACGCGCATCGCGCGCGACCTGCTGTCGGCGTCCGACCTCTCCAACAACCCCGACAAGTTCGCGGGCGACGACTGCCTTGTGTTCATCAACGGCGCGCGCCCCTTCAAGGACAAGAAGTACAAGACCTTAGACCACCCCCGCTACCGCGAGCTTGCCGAAGCCGGCGAGTTCGTGCTGGAGGACTGGAGGTACGACAAGGAGAGGGAGAAGCGCGCCGAACTGCGCCTCATCGCAGACGAGGAGATAGCCATGCAGGAGCGGATGCGCGAGTTCATGGGTGGCGTCGGGGAGGTGTACGTCGTCAACGCCACCTGACGGCGGGCGGCCCGGATGCGCCCGCCGCACGTGAAACATCAACAGATCGGAGCACTATGAATTTCTTCAACCAGCTTCTCAACTACGGCGGTAGCCTGCTTGTGTTCGTGGGCGGCCTCACCGCCGCCGTCGGAATCTTCAAATGGATCTCGGGCGGCAAGAGCCACGACGCGCAGGCCCAGGAGGGCGCGGTGTGGGTCATCGCCGTCGGCGGCGCGATGTGCGCCATCGGCGCGGCGCTGGCATCCGGCGTCCTTCAGTTCCCAACGTTCTAGGACGTCCCATGCCTCCCTTCGGCGAAAAGACCCCGCTTCGCGGCCGTGCGCTGCGCGCTCTGCTCGCCGCGCTCGCGCTCGCCGTCGCGCTCATCGCGCCCTCGGCGCTCCTCCCCCAGACCGCCTTTGCCACCACGGCATCCGAGCTGGGGGGAAGCGCCGAGGTGAGCGATGACGAGCCGTGGCTGTACGCCTCGCGCGAGGACACGAGCGACGTTGCGGGCGACGACCTCATGAGCGCGACGCACTACACGCCCTCGTTCAACGTGTTCGACTTCCACTTCGACTTCGGGCTGTGCGTGTCGGACTTCCTCTACGGACTCAGCGCCCAGGCGGCCTCGGTCCTCTCGTCGTGGGCCGATGAGTTCATGGCGCAGATATCGACGGGCGACATGTTCGACGTCAACCTCGCCGGGGGCGATTACGCGAGCGCTTACCGGATAGTGCTCGACGTCGCCGAGAGGGTCGTCGTGCCGGTGTCCGGCGGGTTTTTGGGCCTCGCCTTCGTGTTCTCGCTCATGAGCTTCGGGCGCGACGCGGGGATGGGGGGCCGCCACGGCACCGACCTGTTCGCGTCCTACGCGTGGATAGCCGTGAAGTACCTGCTCGTTCAGACCGCCATCGTCCACGGCGTGCGCATCATGCGCGCGATCTTCGAGGTCGTCAACGACATCGGCGCGGCCATGCAGGACACCGGCCTTCTGGCGGGGGCCGTCAACGCCACGGTCTACCACGACGCGTTCATGGAGTCGTTCCGCTCCATCACCTTCTCGCAGGGCGGCGGGACCGCGCTCATCATGCTCCTCGTGGCCCTCGTCGTCCTCATCGTCGCGGCCATAACCGCCATCTACGTGCAGGTGGTGGTCGTCGTGCGGGTGTTCGAGGTGTGCGTGCGCATGGTGTTCTCGGGATTTGCGTTCGTCATGCTCGCCAACCAGTCCACGCGCGAGAGCGGCGTGCGCTACATCAAGCAGTTCGCGGGCGTGTGCGTGCAGGCCCTCGTCGTCCTGCTCGTCGTGGGGCTGGGATCGGTGTTCATAAGGCAGTCCGTCGGGCTGTTCACGGCCAGCGGCCCCGACACGCTCATAGCGTCGTTCATGTCGCTCGTCGGCCCCATGGTCAGCTGCATTGTGATGTTCCTCATGGTCAAGCAGTCCCGCGAGATCGCCAACGCGGTCGTGGGCGCGTAAGGAAGGAGCCGCCGATGATAGAGATCGTCTTGCGACGCGACATAACCGAGTTCGAACCCAAGCCGTTTTTCGGATTCACCACGCGCCACCTCATGACCGGCATCGCCGTGATCACCGCGAGCGCGGCGACCTTCGCGGCGCTGTCGGTGGCCGGCCCCGTGCCCTACTCGGTCTCCATGTACGCGACGTTCGCCGTCGGCGCGGGTGTGGGGTATGTGGGGATAGGGCGCCCGCGCGGCCTCAAACCCGAGACGTGGCTTTCCATCACGCTCGCCGAGCGGCGCGTGCCGCGCCTGCTGATGTACGCGCGGCCCCAGGTCTTAGGCGCGCCCACCGAGTGCCCGCGCAAGAAGCGCCGCCTGACGCGCGCCGACAGGCGCGCCCTCAAAGCCGAGCGGCGCGAGTACGACCCCGGTTCTTTGGAGGGATAAGCGAATGTTTTGCCAGAAGTGCGGGCGCGAGCTCGCGTGGAGCGATAAGAAGTGCCCCGGCTGCGGCGAGCGCGTGCGCGCATCGCGCAAGCAGCGCAAGGCGGCTCGCAGGGCGGCGGCGTCGGGGGCGCGGATCGCCCGCGCCGACGCCTCGAGCCTGGCCGCCCTGGGCTACGAGAAGATGTTCTACAACGGGACGTGCCTCATCGAGGAGGGCGTGTACTCGCGCTGCGTCGAATTTGACGACGCGAACTTCCAGGCGGCCAAGCAGGCCGACCAGGACGACTTCTTCAACCGCTACGCCACGATGCTGAACTCCTTCGACGCCGAGGTGCGCATGCAGGTGCTCATCCTCATGCACGTCATCCCCGAGGAGCAGTTCAGGCGCGAGATGTACATGCCGATGGTCGAGGGCGACGGGCGGGGCAACGCGCTCCGCCGCGAGATCAACGACATCATCGACTCGCGCGTGAGCGAGACCCGGCAAAACATCAGGCGTCGGCGGTTCATCGTCCTGCGCACGGGCGCGGCCACGAAGGAGAAAGCCGAACCCGTGCTCGCGCGCGCCTGCCAGACGGCCATCGACCAGCTGCGCCTTCTGGGCGTGGGGGCGCGCGAGCTCTCGGGCACCGAGAGGCTGGAGGTCATGTGCGCCGTCACCAACCCCAAAGACGGCACGGGCGGGGTGTCCTACAAGGACCTGGAGGCGCTGCCGGGCCTGACCACCGCCGACCTCGTGGCCCCCACGAGCTTCGAGCGCAATGCCGACCCATCGACCTCCTGCTCGTGGAGCGGGGTGTTCGGGCAGGCGCTCTACATGCAGAAGTGGTCCACCTCGGTGCGCGCCGACATGCTCTCCAAAATCACCGAGCTGCCGCTCAACGTCGCCATCACGATAGACTACCGGGGCTGGGATCAGGCGAAGGCCCGCGAGACGGTGGAAACCTACCTCACCGACACCAAGGTCCAGAAGAGCAGCTACATCCAGAAGCACTCGCAACGCATGTTCATCACCGACGAGATGCTGCCCTCGGATCTGCGCGACGCCATCGCGAACGCCGAGCTTCTGCGCGGCGACCTCTTCGACCGCCAGCAGAAGTACTGGAGCGTCGCCATGACCGTGCTCGCGTGGGGCGACACCCCCGACGAGCGGGACCTGTTCGTCGAGGAGATCAAGTCCGTCGCGCGCATGTTCAACTGCCGCCTCGCGCCGCTCACCTGCTTGCAGATGCAGGGCTTCCAGGCGGCCCTCGGCACGGGGGCGTCGCGCATCCCCGACGAGTACCGCATGAACATGTGCACCGCGCCGGCGGCGGCGCTCATGCCCTTCACGAGCGTGGAGCTCATGGAGCCCGGCGGCATGTACATGGGCCAGAACCGCATCTCGAAGAACTTCATCTTCTACGACCGGAAGGCCGCCACCTCGCCCAACGGGTTCATCCTGGGCAAGCCGGGGCGCGGCAAGTCCGTCAACGCGAAGTACTTCATCGAAAACGTGCTTCTGTCGGACCCGGACGCCGACGTCATCGTGATCGACCCGGAGCGGGAGTACCTCGGCACCGCGCGCGAGTTCGCGGGCGAGGTCGTGGACGTCTCGGCGAGCTCGGGCACCTACATCAACCCCTTCGACCTCGAGGTCGAGTCGGACGAGGCCCAGCCGCTCGCCATGAAGACCGACGCCATCATCTCCATGGTGGAGCAGATGGCCAAGAACCTCACCGAGCTCCAGAAAACGCTCGTGGACCGCTCGGTGACCATCGCCTACGAGCGGTTCTTCGAGACGAAGGACCCCGCCGACATCCCCACGCTCGTGGAGTTCCACGACATCCTCAAAGGCCAGCCCGAGGACGAGGGCGCGCTGCCCGCCACCACCATCGAGCGCTACATCTCCGGGCAGGCGAACCTGTTCTCCCACCGCACCAACGTGGACACCAGCTCGCGGTTCGTGGTCTACGACGTGCGCGACCTCGCGGACAACATGAAGGGCCTCGCGCTGCTCATCCTGCTCGACGCCACGTGGCAGCGCATCGTGCGCAACCGCGAGCGCCACGTGCGCACGTGGGTGTTCATCGACGAGATGCAGCTTCTGCTCTCCAACGGCTACGCCGTGGACTACTTCGACATGCTCTGGACGCGCAGCCGCAAGTACGGCGCGATCCCCACGGGCATCACGCAGAACGTCGAGCGCCTCGTCAATAACGAGAAGACCCGCCTCATGCTCGCGAACTCCGACTTCCTGCTCCTGCTCGGGCAGTCGGCCACCGACGCCATGGCGCTCGGCGAGGTGCTCTCCCTCTCCGACGAGCAGGTGGGCTACATCCGCAACTCCGGCGTCGGCGAGGGGCTGCTGGTCGCCAACGGCAAGATCATCCCGTTCGAGAACAGGATCCCCAAAGACACGCAGCTCTACCGCATCACCACCACCAAGATCGACGACCTCGCCGCCATGGACGAGGCGGCCCATGGCGGCGGGGAGCCGCTCGGTGCGCGGAAGGAGGCTTGAGTTGGACTTCCTCGAAGGAATGCGCGCTGTCGCCCCCGAGACCGCATCCTCGGGCTTCTCGGTCACCCGCGTGAGCGCGACCGAGGGGTTCGCCGTGCTCAGGGTTGACGCCTCGTCCGCCCTCGGGCTTGGCAGGGTCCTCGGGACCGATTTGTCGTCGGCATTCGATGCCGCGCGCGCCTTCGACGCATCCGAGTGGCTCGCAGCGCCCAAGACGGATGCCCCGGCCGCCCTCGGCCTCGGCAGGGTCCTCAGAGCCGATCTGCCACCGACCTTCGCCGCGCCGGCCTTCGGCACCGCGCGCTCTCTCAAGGCGAGCCCGCAGACGCCCGCCCCGGAGAAGGTCACGGCCCCTGCGGCGGTCGCGGTGGAGAGCCGCCCGCGCGGCGCGGCCAGGGTGTTTGGCGACGAGGTCGCCCAAAGTTTCGGAGGGTGGCTCAGGCAGCGCCCCAAGGCCGCCTGGGGCTGGCTGCGCGAGCAGACGAGGAGCGCCTGGGAGCCGGAAGGAGACGACCCCTCAGTCGAGCGCGAGGCCATGGGCGACATGGGAGCCGGCGCCTCGGGCGTCCCGAGGGCCTTTGCCGCCGCAGACCGGGCACGCGGGAAGGCGGGGGCCAGGGCCACGGCGCACCTTACCCGCCTCGACGCGCGCGCCGAGGGGTTCGAGGCGCGTGCGCTGCGCTTGGACGGCAGGGCCGCCGCGCGCGCCGACGATGCCCAACGCCTCCTCGATCTCGGAAAAAGCGGCGCGGCCAAAAGGCGCGAGCGCTCGGCCCAGCGCCTGTGGGCCGCCGCGTCCACCTCGCGGGAGAGGGCGCAGACGCTGCGCGGCGAGAAAGGCGGCGTTGTCGGGACGTTCATGCGGTTTCGGCGCGGGGCGAACGAGGCCGCCGCGTCCACCCTGCGCACGCGCGCCGCCTGGCTCGCACTGCCCATCCTGCTCGTCGCCGCCCTCGTGTTCGGCGTGGCCGGGGCGGCCATCGCCGGGACCCTCTCGGTCGTCTCGGCCGCAGCGGCCGCGAACTCCCAGCAGGCCGACGTCGGCTCGCTCTCCGGCGTGGAGGCAGAGGTGGCGCGCTACTTCAGGGGCAAGGGCCTCTCCGACGTGTCCATCGCCGCGATCATGGGCAACATCGCCCAGGAGTCCGGGTTCGACCCGGCCTGCAACCAAAGCGGCGGCGGTCCGGGGCGCGGACTTTTCCAGTGGGAGGTGGGCGGCCGCTTCGAGTCGCTTCTGGCCTTCGCCGCCGCCCGGGGAGGCTCTTGGACCGACGTGGGCGTGCAGCTCGACTTCATGTGGAGCGAGGCCCCGGGCATGTTCGACACCTACTCCGACTTCCTCCACGTCTACGGAACCGGGGCGGTGGCCGGCCTCGGGCAGCGCATGAGCTTCGAGGAGTGGTGCGCCATCGACGACCTCGACTGGGCCACAGAGGCCTTCGAGCGCGTGTTCACGCGCGCGAGCCTGCCGATGATGGACCAACGGATCGAATACGCGCGCGGCTACCTCGCGCAGCTCAAGTCGGGCCTCGGCACGGCCGGCGGGCAGGACTACGCTTCCGCCTCCGCGCGGCAGAGGGCCGTGGCCGACGCCGCGCGCGCCAGCACCTACGGCGTGCGCACCGGGCGGTGCCAGGCGTGGGTGTACCGCGTCTACGCCGCCGCCGGAGTGTGCGATGCGTCCTCGTGCTGCGCGCACTCCGCAGGAGATGCGTGGATCGTGTCCACCTCGGCCTCCGACATCCCCGTGGGGGCGACCGTCTACGTGTCAAGGTCGGTGGGCGGCGTCGAGTGCGACTGCGGGCGCGACGCGGGGCACGTCGGCATCTACATCGGAGACGGCCAGGTGGCGAGCCGGCGCGGCGGCGATGCGCCCTACATCGAGACGCTGGAGAGCTTCATGGACAACTACGGACTCGGGGGCTACATGGGCTGGGGCTTCAACGGCGGCGTAGACCTTCGGGGCTAGGCGGGCCGCAGGGGAAGCGCAATACAGGAAGGAGAGGAATCGTGAAGCTGTTCGGAAAAGGCGGGGGTCCTCTGACCCCCGCGCAGAAGAAGCTCGCCACCGCCGTGGCGGCGATGGCGCTCATAGTCGCCGCGTCCGTGTCGGCCGACTTGGCGCTCTCGCGCCTCGATGCCGAGCGGGCCGAGGAGGCGACCGCCGAAGAGGTGCAGCCCGGACCCGCCCTAGACGAGAAATCCTCGGACCCATCCGATACCGAGGGAGCATCCGGCGCGGAGGCCGGCGGCGAGGGAACGTCCGGCGCGGAGGCCGGGGCCGACGAGGAGCCCTTGGGCGTCGGGGCCGTGTACGAGGGCGACGGCGTGTCGGTGGAGAACCGCGCCGGGCGCGACCTCGACGCCACCGGGCGCGAGATCGCCGACGCCGTGAAGAGCGCCTGCGAGGCGAACGGGTTCGACGTCAGCGGCCGTGCGTTCTGGGTCACCTCCGTGGCCGAGGACGGGGCCTACTACATCGTCTCCGGCGTGGAGGGCGCGAGCTACCTGCGCCTCATGCCGCAGGCGGCGGGCGGCTTCTCGGTCATGCTGTTCGGCGACGAGGACTCCTTCAGAAGGCAGCTCGAAGCCGACGGCGGCACGAAGAACGAGGGGGCCGAAGGCGGCGCGGAGGCCCAGGAAAGCTCCGCGCAAAGCGACCCGGCCGATGCCGCCGAAGGCGGGGCGGCCTCATGAGCGGCCACGACCCCACCTACCGCGTGGAATGGCGCATGACGTTGGACGACCCCGTCTCGGAGAAGGGCGGGTGCGTCGGGTACGCCGGAAGCGAGCTTGCCCGAGCGCTCTACGCCTGGGAAGGGCTCGACCCCATCGAGGCGTTCCGAACCCTGCGCGCGCAGACGGGGTGCGCCTCCTTCGGCTTCGCCGTCGTCTGCGAGCAGGACGGGCTTGTCAAGGCCTCCAGCTGCTGGGACGCCGACCGCGACGCCGCCCGCTTCTCCGTGCGCGCCGTCATCTCGGACGAGGACGGTGAATCCCCCTCGGTCCTGTTCGCCGCGCACGACGCCGAGGAGGCACGCCGTTTCTTCGACGGGCAGGATGCCCGGGCGCTGTACCTCGCGTCCCCCGGTTGCGCGCACGCGCGCGTCGAGCTTGTGGACGCCTCGCCGTGCGCCTTCGGCTTCGAGGCCGCCACGATGAGCGTCCGGGAGTACGGAGAGCGGGAATACGCCGCCTCACTCGCCAGCGTGCGCGACGCGGTGCGCGAGGGCGTCCTCGACCGCGACGGTATCAAGCGCCTTTTACATGCAAGCGATGCGGAGGTGGACGACGCGGAGAAGGTGTGCGGGTGCCTATCTGGGCATATGCGCATCTTCGCCGCCGACGTGCGCGGGAAGTCGCCTGCGGCGCTCCAAGCGGATGCCGCGAGGGTCTCGAAGTCGCACGGGCGGCGCACCGTCACCGACAGATCGGTTCGGAGATAAGGAGAGAGGCATGGGTTCCCGAGAGCTCACACCGGTGGAGAAGGTCATGGCCCTCAACAGGCACGCAGTGCTTCCCGATGGCAGCCTGAAAACCTTTTCCCAGCAGTACGGCGAATACTCCTTCGCCAAGGATTCCGGGGTTAAGTCCATGTGGGAGTACACGCCGTTCGTGTTCTCCATGGATTCGTCGGTGTTCGGCGTGCCGGCCCTCTCCGGTATGCCCCTGTGCATGACAAGCGCCTCGGTGAAGCACGTGGTCAGCAAGCACCGCGCCGAGATAGGCGTGCTGGACGCGCTGGCAACCGAGCTCGTCGGCAACGTGCTCGCGTTCCAGGACGCGCTGGACGATTCCGCGTTTTTCTTCGTGCTCGACGAGTACTCGAAGAAGGGCAACCAGTACATCACCTTGGTGCGAGCGAACATCGAACTCAAAAGGGTCGAGGTGAGCGAGGTCAGGAGCGTGCACGGCGTGGCCGACCTCGACAAGCTCATAGATCCCGCCCTCGACGGGGGCAAGGACTTCTTCATGAGCGAGCGAACAGGCGCATGGCTGGAAGCGCAGGGGACTCGATTCAGCATGGGCTTGCCAAGCATCTCCGAAGGCACCCGCCAGCGCCTGCTCGGCCTCTATTATACCCGATTCCCCGACCAGGCGGCGCGCGAGGACCCCGCAAGGCGCAACGGGCGCGCGGCAAACGTCGCCCGTGCTCTGCGCGCGGGAGCGGAGGCGGGAACCCGAACCGAGGTGCACGGCGCAACGAGGAGGAAGAAATGAGGCTCGTCATAGCGGAGAAACCGAGCGTGGCGCGGGCCATCGCCGGGGCGGTGGGCGCGAAATCGAAAGGCGACGGGTACATCGAGGGGGCGGGCTACGTGGTCACGTGGTGCCACGGGCACCTGGTGGACCTCGCCGAGCCGGGCGACTACGAGCAGTGGGAGGGCCCTTGGGACCTTGCGAAGCTGCCCATGGTGCCCGAGCGCTGGCTGTGGAGGCCCGCCGCCGAGGAGGGGGCGGCGCGGCAGCTCCGCGTCATCGCCGATCTCATGGCGCGCGCCGACGTGGACGAGGTGGTCAACGCCTGCGACGCCGACCGCGAGGGCGAGGGCATCTTCAGGCGCGTCTACGAGCACCTGGGATGCTCCAAGCCGGTCCTGCGCCTGTGGTCGACCTCGCTTGTGGACGAGGCCATCCGCAAGGACCTGGCTCGCATGAGGCCGGGAAGCGACTACGATGGGCTGGGAGACGCCGCCGAGGGGCGCGCCAAGGCCGACTGGCTGGTCGGGATGAACGGCACGCGCGCCTACACGCTCGTCTACGACGCCCGCCCTCCCCTGTCCGTCGGTCGCGTGCAGACGCCCGTCCTCGCCATGGTGGCCGCGCGCACGCTGGAGGCGCGGGGCTTCAAGCCCAAGCCCTTCTGGCGCGTGGTCGCGCACCTCGACGGCTTCGCCGTGGAGAGCGGGCGCTTCGATGCCCGCGAGGAGGCCGACGCGTTGCTCGCCGACGTGCTCGCGCACCCCCGGGCGACGGTCGTCTCCGTGGAGCGCAAGGACGCGGTGGCGAAGCCCCCTCTTCTCTACGACCTCACCAGTTTGCAGCGCGACGCCTCGACCCGCGCCGGCCTCACCGCCGATGAGACGCTCACGGCTTTGCAATCGCTCTACGAGCGGAAGCTCGCAACCTACCCGAGGACCGACTCGCGCTACATCACCGCCGACGACGCCGACGGGGCGGCGGCCCTCATTCCGCGCATCGCCTCGCCCGGCATCGTAGGCGAGGCTGCGGCGGGGGCCTTCGACCCGTCCCGCGCAGACATCGCGCGCGTCGTCAACGACGGGAAGGTGAGCGGCCACGGTGCCGTGCTGCCCACGGGAGAGCTTGACGAGGCGGCCATGGAGGGGCTGTCGGGCGCGGAGCGAGCGGTCATGCTGCTTGTGTGCTGCCGGCTGCTCGCCGCCGTCATGGAGCCGGGCATGCGAACGCACGCGAAGGCCGTCGTCAAGATAGCGGGGCTGGATTTCTCCGCGTCGGGCACGTCCGTCAAGGACGCCTCGTGGATGGCCGTGGACGACGCCTGCCGCCGCGCCCTCAAGGATCTTGGCGGCGAGGACGGAGCCGAACCTGCGTCAGGCGCGGTCCCCGAGAACCTTTCCGAAGGCGATGAGCTCAAGGTCGGCGACGCCGAGGTCAGGGAGGGTAAGACCGCCGCGCCGAAGCCCTACACCGACGCGACGCTTCTCTCGGCCATGGAGAACGCGGGGCGCGACATAGAGGACGTCGAGCTCAAGGCCGCCATCGCCGACGACAGCTCGCATTCGGGCGGGCTCGGCACGCCGGCGACCCGCGCCGACACCATCGAGCGCATCGTCTCCAAGGGGTTCGCCGAGCGGAAGGGCCGCTCGATCCTGGCCACGGACAAGGGCATCCAGCTCGTGGAGACCGTCGCGGACGGACTCAAGTCGCCCCTGCTCACCGCCGAGTGGGAGGCGAGGCTCGCCGCCATAGAGCGGGACGGGGCTGCCATCGGGGAGTTCATCGCCGACATAGGGGCCTACGCGCGCGAGGTGGTGGCCGAGGCCCGGAAGGGCTTCGACCCCGCTCGGTTCTCGGCCGCGAGCATCGGGAAGTGCCCGCTGTGCGGCGGCGCGGTGGTGCCGACGCGCTCCGGCAAGGGTTGGCACTGCGCAAACCAGCGCTCCGTCAAGGACGGGGATGGCTGGAAGGAGGCCGGGAGCTGCGCTTTCAGAATCGGCTACGTCGCGGGGAAGCTGCTCACGGAGAAGCAGGCCCGCTCGCTGCTCTCGGGCGGGACGGCGGTCGTCAAGGGCATGAGGAAGCGCGCCGGCGGCACCTTCGACGCCAAGTGCGTACTCGACCCAGACGGGCGCGTCTCCTTCGTGAGGGAGAAGCGCCGTTCTGGGAACAATCGTAACAGCGGGCGGAAAGGTTAGGAGGTGGCCGGATATGGGGTATCCCGCAGCCCGGGCGCGGCGCTGCCCGACGCCGTGCGCCTCGCGCTCGTGTCCGGACGGCTCTCTGTCGCCGTTGCACGCACGGGCCTCACCTTGAGCGAGGTCTCCCAGGAGAGCGGCGTGTCTCTCTCCGCGCTCAGCCGGTACGTGCGCGGCGAGCGGATGGTTTCCACCCATGCGCTCATCGCGCTGTGCCCCGTGCTGCGCGTCTCCTCGAACTGGCTGCTCGGACTCGACCGCCCGACGGCGCGGCACCTGGAGGACGCGATGAGATCGACAGCGCCCGGAGCGTCCGGGCGCTCGGAGGAAAGGAAAGACCATGGGAACTGAACGCAAGCTCCTCAACCGCGAAACGCGGAAGAAGGTGAGAGAGGGGACGCGTCGCCTGCTCACGGCCGCGATGGCGCTGGTGCTGGCGCTGGGCAACGTGTTCGGCATGCTCGCCCCTGCGGCGGCTTACGCCGACGACGGCTACACCTTCACCTTCGACAACGGCAACTCCGTCTGGGTGAGCTCCGATGGGAGCACCATCACGGGGTACGCCACCTTGTCGGGCAACTGGTACGACACGAGCGTCCCCGTCGGTAGGTACGGCAACATGACCATGCCTGACGGCACGGTGCTCAAGGCCGAGTGCTACGAGGTCTACATCAACAACCCCAACCACGGGGACTACAACGTGCCGGCCAACGGAACCTACCCGTTCACCGCGACGCGGCAGTCCGACGGCGGCTACTTCATCCTGATGCACACCGGGAGCGCTGCCCCTGTCCCCGGCGCGCTGTACAACCTGGACAAAGTGCAGCGCACCTACACCACGACCCACTGGTTCGCCCGAGTCAAGGCGGAGGTGAAGGTTGTCAAGGTCAGCGCCAACCCCTCCATCACGAACGGCAACGACTGCTACTCCCTCAAAGGGGCCGAGTTCACCGTGTACGACAGCAACAACTCCTCCGTCGGCACCCTGACCACCGACGCGAACGGCAACACCGGCACCCTCGCGCTGCTCCCCGGCACCTACACCCTGCGCGAGACCAAGGCCCCCGCCGGCTACCTCAAGGCTGCCGACCAGACTTTCACCGTCACGAACAGCAAGACCCTAACGATCACGGTGAAAGACCCACCTGCGAGCGACCCGATGACAATGGTCGTCGGTAAGTATGACGGTGACAAGACTTATACCGAGCTTCAGGGCAACCTACCGCAGGGTTCCGCATCTCTCGCTGGCGCCGAGTTCACTGTCGAGTACTACGATACCCTCGCCTACGACAGCTACGATGCCCTCAAAAGTGCCGGCGTGAAGCCGACCCGCTCTTGGGTTGTTGCCACAAACGAGCGTGGATACGCCTCTTTGTCTGCCAGCTATCTTGTCAGCGGCGATGCATTTTATTACGAGAACGGTTTTGTTACGTTGCCTCGCGGCACCGTCGTTGTCTACGAATCCAAAGCCCCCGAGGGCTACATCCTGAACAGCAAGGATGCGAGCTTCCAGAAGATCCAGGAGAACCCGACCACCGGCGTCATCACCTACAACATGCCGGAAGTGCCCGAGAGTGTCATGCGCGGCGGCGTCTCCGTGCAGAAGCGCGACACCGAGACCGGCACCATCCCGCAGGGCGGCGGCACGCTCGAGGGCATCACGTTCTCCATCATCAACGACAATGGGAACTCCGTCATCGTCGGCGGCAAGGAGTACGCCAGCGGCGAGACCGTGACCACCATCGTGACGGATGAGAAGGGGCGCGCCGCCACGGCGGACGACGCGCTCCCCTACGGCAGCTACATCATCCGGGAAACCGCCACCAACGACGCCTACCTCATCACCGCCGGCGACATCCACGCCACCGTCAGCAAAGACGGAACCGTCTACAGCTTCATCGTCAGCGACGACATCGTGCGCGGCGGTATCGAGTTCGACAAGCGCGACATCGAGAGCGGCCTTGACACCACGCTGGGTGCCGCCGCCTCCTTCGACGGCACCGAGTTCGAGATCCGCTCCCTCAACGACAACCCCGTCATCGTCGAGGGCGTCACCTATGGGGGAAACGACGTCGTGAAGACCCTTACTGTCAAGGACGGCCACGTCTCGACCTCTGCGGATCTGCTGCCCTACGGCGACTACTCGCTGAAAGAGACCAAGGCCTCCGAGGGCTACAACCTGAACGGCGCGGTGATCGATTTCTCCATCAGCGAGGACGGCGCACTCGTGAACCCCTTCGCCGGCACCGACGGGGCCGCGCAGAACCAGGTGAAGCGCTCCGACCTTGAGTTCACCAAGAAGGGAACCGACACCGCCGACCGCCTTGCCGGGATCCCGTTCAAGATCACCTCCAACGCCACCGGCGAGAGCCATGTGGGCGTGACGGACGAGAACGGCTACTTCTCCTCGGCGTCCTCTTGGAACAAGCACACCGAGAACACCAACGGCAACGACTGGGCACTTGAGGCGGACGGTGTCATCGACAGCTCCAAACTCGATATGGAAGCCGGCATCTGGTTCGGCCTCACCACCGAGGGCTGGACGACCGCAGCGGACGACGCGCTCGGCGCGCTGCCCTACGACACATACACCATCGAGGAGCTGCGCTGCACCTCCAACGAAGGCTACCAGCTCATCAAGACCTCGGTCGTCGTCAGCCGCGACGGGCGCGTCTACGACTTCGGCACGCTTGACGATGTGAAGGCCGAGATCACCACCTTCGCCTACGACGCCCTCGACGGCGACAGCTGTGTCGGTGTCGGCGACGTGACCGTCGCCGACAAGGTGACCTACGCCAGCCTCATCCCCGGCCGCGACTACAAGCTCGTGGCTGAGCTCCACGACGCCGCAACCGGCGACATCCTCAAGGACGGGGACGGCAAGGCCATCTCCGCCGAGAAGACGTTCACCGCGAAGGAGGCCAGCGGCATCGAGGTCATCGAACTCCCCATCTCCACCTACGACCTCGCCGGGGGCACCATCACGGTCTACGAGAGGCTCTACGATGCCGGTGGCTCCCTCATCGCCGAGCACACCGACAAGGATGACGCGAGCCAGCAGGTGACGGTCATCGAACCCGAGATCGGCACCACCGCCCAGGACGGTGCGGACGGCGACAAAACCGTCTCCACCGACGACGAGGTGGCCATCGTCGACACCGTGGCCTACAAGAACCTCATTCCCGGTAGGGAGTACACCCTCAAGGGCGTCCTTATGGTCAAGAAGACCGACAAGGAAGGCAACGTGACGCAAGAGGCGCTCGAGGTGGGCGGCAAGCCGGTGACAGCCGAGGCCACCTTCACGCCGGAGGCCGCCGACGGCACCGTCAACGTGGCCTTCACCTTCGACTCGCTCGCGCTCGCCGACGGGACGCAGCTTGTCGCGTTCGAGACCCTCTCCCACAACGGGCACGATGTGGCGGTCCACGCCGACATCGAAGACCTTGGCCAGACGGTCACCGTGAAGTCCCCTGACATCTGCACGTCCGCCTACGACGCCGCCGACCTGGACAAGGAGCTCGCCGCCGATGACGAGGCAACCGTCGTGGACTCCGTTGAGTACAAGAACCTCAACCCCGGCAAGGAGTACACCGTAAAGGGCACCCTCATGATCAAGAAGACCGACGACGAGGGCAGTGTGACGGAGGAAGCGCTCAAGGTGGACGGTAAGCCCGTCACGGCCGAGACCACCTTCACGCCGGAGGCCGCCGATGGCATCGTCAACGTGACCTTCACCTTCGACTCGCGCGCGCTCGAAGAGGGCACGGATCTGGTCGTCTTCGAGACGCTTGAGCGCAACGGCAACGAGCTCGCGGTCCACGCCGACATCGAGGACAAGGACCAGACCGTCATCACGACCCAGCCGCACATCCGCACCACCGCCGTTGACGGCATGGACGCGGACAAGGAGGTCGTCGTCGATGACGAGGCCACCGTCGTGGACACCGTGGCCTACCAGAACCTCGTCCCCGGCAAGGAGTACACCGTAAAGGGCACCCTCATGATCAAGAAGACCGGCTACGACGGCAAGGTCTCCGGGGAGGCGCTCAAGGTGGACGGCGAGCCGGTCGTGGCCGAGGCCGTCTTCACACCGGAGACCTCCAACGGCACGGTCGACGTGACCTTCACCTTCGACGCGCGCGGCATCAAGGATAAGACGGAGCTGGTTGCGTTCGAGTCTCTTGAGCGCGGCGGCGTGGAAATCGCGGCCCATGCCGACATCGAGGACAAGGGTCAGACCGTCATCGTGACCCGCCCCGAGATCGGCACCACCGCCGTGGACAGCCTCGACGGCGACAAGACCATCGTCGTGGACGATGAGACCGTCATTACCGACACCGTCTCCTACACCGGGCTCATCCCGGGCAAGGAGTACACCGTCAAGGGCACCCTCATGGTCAAGGGCATCACCGACGAGGGCGGCGCATCCGAGGATCCCCTGTTGGTTGACGGCGAGCCCGTCACCGCCGAGACCACCTTCACGCCCAACAAGGCAGACGGCACGGTGGACGTGGTATTCACGTTCGACTCGCGCCTCATCCCCCACGGCACCGAGATCGTGGCGTTCGAGTCCCTGGAGCGTGCCGGTGTGGAGATCGCCGTCCACGCCGACATCAGGGACAAGGCCCAGACCGTCACAGCGGAGCACCCACATATCTCCACCTCCGCCACCGACAGCGTGGACGGCGACAAGACCGTCGTCACGGATGACGAGACCACCGTCATCGACACCGTGGAGTACAAGGGCCTGCTCCCCGGCAAGGAGTACACCGTTTCCGGCACGCTCATGGTCAAGGAGACCGGCGAGCCGCTGGAGATCGACGGCGAACCCGTGACGGGCTCGGCCACCTTCACGTCGGAGACCGCCGACGGCAAGGTCGACGTGGCCTTCACCTTCGACACCCGCGCCATCGAGGACGGCACCGATCTGGTCGTTTTCGAGAGCCTTGCGCGCAACGGTGTGGAGATCGCCGAGCACAAGGATATCGAGGACGAGGGGCAGACCGTCACGGTCATCCATCCGACCATCGGCACCACGGCCGCCGACGGCCACGACGGCGATAAGAACGTCATCACCGACAGCGTGTCCACCATCGTCGACACCGTGGCATACAAGAACCTCATCCCGGGCAAGGAGTACACCCTCAAGGGCACCCTCATAGTCAAGGGCGAGGATGACGACGGCGAAGCCACCGAGGAGCCGCTGCTCGTGGACGGCGAGCCGGTGACGGCCGAGGCCACCTTCACGCCGGAGAAATCCGAGGGCACGGTGGACGTGACCTTCACCTTCGACTCAACCGCCGTGCCCCACGGGACCGAACTCGTGGCCTTCGAGTCCTTGGAGCGCGTGGGCGTGGAGATCGCCATCCACGCCGACATCGAGGACGAGGGGCAGACCACGACCTCGCACGTGACGGCCATCGGCACCACGGCCTCCGACGGCCTCGACGGCGACAAAACCGTCATCGCGGATGCGGAGGCCGCCATCACCGATGATGTGGCCTACGAGAATGCGTTGACCGGCGTCGATTACACCATGGCCGGACTGCTCATCGACGCCGAAACCGGACTGCCCATCCTCACGGGCGACGGCAGCGAGAAATACAGCCAGTCCGATGTTGCCGCGTTCATGCAGCAGCTCCTCGACGTGCTCGGCCTTTCCAGCACGCATGAGGGCGGCGAGGGCTACCTTGAGGTGCCGCTGTCCCAGGAGACCGAGGGGGACGTCACGATCTCCCAGAGCATCCGCGTCTTCTCCGACGGCGCCTACGAGGTCGTTGACTCCGAGAACGGCTTTGACGAGGACGGCCTTGGCTTCGCCAACGTCGGCACCTCCGGCAAGGTCCCCTTCGATGAGCTGACCGAGGAGCAGCAGGCCGCCGTCTCGGATATGGTGGCGATTCCCGAAGCGGGCATCGTGCTCGATTACTCCGGCTGCGGGGAGCTGCCCGCCGACATCGACATGGATGCCATGAGCAAGCTCATCGCCGACAACGCCGACCTCCTCTCCCACATGGTCTACGGCACCGCAGCGTTCACGCCTGAGAAGTACGACGGCACCGTGTCCATCGACTACACCTTCGACGCCAACGACGTCATCGACCGGCTCGCGGGCGAGACGAAGGACATCGTGGTGTTCGAGGTCATGCTCAAGGGCGGCTTCGATGAGGGCAGCGCGCCCGTCATCGTCGCCTCCGAGTGCGACCTCGACAGCGAGGAGCAGACCGTCAAGCTCGTCCCGAGCGCCATCTCCACCACGGCCACCGACAAGACGGACGGCGACCACGAGCTGCTCGCCAGCAAGGACTCCGTCGTCGTGGACACCGTGGAGTACGAGGGCCTGATCCCCGGCAAGGAGTACACGCTCAAGGCGACGCTCATGGACAAGGAGACCGGCGAGCCCCTGACGGTGGCCGACAAGACCGTCACCGCCGAGCTCAAGTTCACGCCGAACGCGCAGAGCGGCACTATCGACATCGAGCTCGGCGAGTTCGACACGAGCGAGCTTGACGGCCACGACCTCGTGGTGTTCGAGGAGCTGCACAAGCAGCACCTCGATGCCGAGGGAAGCGCCACCGACATCCTCGTGGCCGAGCACAAGGACATCGAGGACGAGGGCCAGACCGTCACGGTGACGATCACGCCCCCGGGTTCCTTCTTCGGCAAGACCGGCGGCAGCGACCTTGTCGCCCTCGTCGCCCTTGCGGTTCTCGCCGCGCTCGCGGGCGGCGCGGCCCTCTACGCGGCGAAGAGCCGCAAGAAGGCCGCCGAGGACGCCGTTTCCGACGGAGATGCAGGAATGGCCGAGGACACCTGCGAAGACACCGACGCTGGCACCGAAGCTGCGGATGCCCCAGACGCATCCGATAACGAGGGCGATCAGCGATAGACCGGCCAGCTAGAGGGTGGTCCCGCAAAATTCCTGCGGGACCGCCCTCGCAGAAAACGAGGTGAGAGAAACTATTCGTTAAAGGATCGACTGCAAAGATAGAAGCTACGACATGAAGGATGAAGAAACCTCCAAGAAGGAT
Organism: Rubneribacter sp.; assembly: GCF_965361815.1. NCBI lineage: Bacteria > Bacillati > Actinomycetota > Coriobacteriia > Eggerthellales > Eggerthellaceae > Rubneribacter > Rubneribacter sp. The sequence continues at coordinate 13,667 of NZ_CBDTNW010000171.1, read as the reverse complement.
GCGGAGTTCGACGTCCCAACAGAACCATCTTCTGAGAACACTGCCAAGCAGGATGAAGCAGCCAAGCGAAAAACCTTGTTTAAGAAAGGTGCCGCCGTGGTGGCTGGTCTTGCCCTCGTCGCCGCCATCGGGTTCGGCGCAGGCACCGCCTTCAGCCCTGCCTCAGTCTCCGATTCCCCCGCTCCCGTGGAAGACGACGCCACCCTCGATGAGCAAGCGCCCACGGGGAAGGAGGTTGTGAACAAGGACGGCGAGGTCATCGGAACGGTTGTCGATGATGGGGAGTGCGGGCACGACTGGACGATAACCTACAAGAGCGTCCACCACGATGCGGTGACGCACACCGAGACGGTGGATCCGGCGTACGACACGAAGACCAGCTACCACTCCGTCTGCAACGACTGCGAGGAAATCATCGACGGGGTGGCAACGCAGCACATCAAGGACACGGGGCACTCCGGGTACTCCACCAACGTGCCCATCATCGACGAGGTGCTGGTGAGCGAGGGCTACACCCGCGAGGTCACGGACACCCCCGCCTACGACGAGACGGTCGCCGACAAAATGGTCTGCACCATCTGCGGCGAGGAGAGGCCCGTACCCTCGGCAAATGAGGACAACTAGGACAGACGGTCCGCACCATCGACGCCATCGGGAAGGGGTCGGCTTCTCGCCCCTTCCCGTTCTTTTCGAGAGGGGCGTGCTATGAAACGGAGAACGAAATCCCGCATCGCGGCGGCCACCGCCGTCCTTGCCGCGTTCGCCGCCGTCGCCATCGGCGGGCTCCTTATCTACAGCCGGCTGGCGGTGCGGACGGCCCCGTCGCCGGATGGCGCCATGCTCGGTTTCATCGCAACCGGTGAGACACAGACGGACGGGAACGGGTTCCCCAAAGTGGACTGGGAATACTGGCAGGGCGTCAACGCAGACGTCATCGGCTGGATCACCGTGCCCGGCACCGACATAGACTCCCCCATCGTGCAGGCCCATGCGGACGCCCCCGACTACTACCTGAGCCACGACGTGTACCGCAACTACAATCCCCGAGGGGCGGTGTACCTCGATGCGGAGTGCGCGGAGATGGGGCTTGCGAGCCGCAACGCCGTCATCCTCGGGCACCACTACGGCATCGGCGATGACGTCTCCGGGTTCGGGCACATCGAGCGCTATTCCGACAAGGGCTACGCGGCCGACCACGCCCTGGTGCTCGTCCAGACCCCCGATTCAAAGATGACCTACGAGGTGCGTTTCGCGCAGATCGTCAAGGGCTGGGAGCCGGTCAAGCGGACCTCTTTCATGGGCGAAGAGGACTACCGGGCATGGTACGACTCCTGCCGCAGCGAGGCGGCGATGGTGCTCGACGCCGAGGCCGAGCCGGAGCAGACCGTATCCCTCGTCTCCTGCTCGTACAACTACTGGAGCTGGAACGAGCGCACGGTGGTCGTCAGCAGCCCTGCAAAATAAAAGGGAGGGATGGCCTCATCCCTCCCGGTCGTTGCAAAGCCCGCTACTTGGTCGCGCCGCAAGAGCAAACATATTTGCCGGTTTCCACCGTCTCATCGTAAGCGTTTTGCACCGTTACGGTTTTCGGTGTGCAGCTCTGGCATCCGTTAAAAAAGTTGTTCATGCTGTGAGAATCCCAATCGCTTTGATTTTCGAACTGCGCATAACAGTTGTTGCACACCAAGACTGTCTTTGTTACAGCGTCGTGATGCACGGTCGTGGTCTGCGCGACCCAGTCGTGGGTGTGCGAAGGCTGCGAGGGCGTGGACGACCCGCCGCCGGAACTGGAGCCACCGCCGTTGGAGCCACCGGAGTTGGAGCCGCCGCCCGAGTTCGAGCCGCTGCCTGAGTTGGAGCTGCCGCCGGAATTGGTGTTGCCGTTGCTTCCCGGGTTGGAGCTACCGGAACTGGGACCGCCGCTAGAGTTTGAACCGCTCGACGAGGACGACGCGTTGCCGGACACGACGGCCTGCTTGTCCTCGGCCTTCTTCTGGTAGGTCTGGCGCGCGGCTTCGCGCTGCTCCTCGGGCAGGGCCTCGATGGCGGCCTCGACGGCCTCCGCGTCCTCGGGGTCAACTGCCTCCAACGCGAACTCGATCTTCGCCGCAACCGAATCGTCTCCCTCGTCCTCCTTGGGCTCGACGGAGAACTCCACGGCCTCGGGCAGCTTGTAGGTGGTGCCGTCGGCGAGCGTGGGCAGCGCGGCGAGCTCTGCGGTGTAGTCGCCGGGTGCGAGCTTAAGCACGGGGCTTTCGGACAGGCCCTCCACATCCTCCTCGGTGTAGGCTTCCTTGGCGGCGTCGAACTGGCCCTCGGGCAAAGCCTCGATGGCGTCCTTTGCGCTCATGCCGCCGTTGCCCTCGGGCATGACGGAGAGCTTCGCCGCTTCCTTGCCGTCGGAATCCTTGACAACGAGGGTGAACACGCCGTTTTCGGGTGCCCAGCCCTCGGCCTTGACGGACACCGAGACGGGGCGCGGCTCCTTGGCCAGGCGCTCGGCCACCTCCTTCTCGGCCTGGGCGGCCTTGGCCTTGCCCTCGGCCTCCGCTTGCTCCTGCGTCGCGATCTGCGCCTGCCGGTCGCTGTACCAGGCGGCTCCTGCACCGAGGCCGGCCACGATGGCCAGGCATACCGCCCCGACGGCAACCATCTTCTTCATGTTCCGTTTGGGTTTGCCCTCGGTGTCTCCGCTATCGGCATCGGCTTCAGCGCTTTCGGGTTCGGCAACACCCTCAGAACCGATGCCGTTGGCATCGGGTGCGCCGCTCTCCGCAACCGGGTTCTCTTCAGCAGCGCCGGAACTCTCCGCATCCACCGCCGCCGTCCCCGGCATGACCTGCGTCTCGTCCAAAATCTCGGAGTTACCGCCGTATGCGCTCTCGCTGTTATTGTCTTTCATGCTTATCGCCTCGTTTCGTGCTGTTTTCGATTAGGTGATTATAGTGTCGAATTGCGCTCCTTACCAGGGACGCGCCCTCTTTTCACGCCGTCTTGCTACAGAAAGATCGCGCCGACGGCAAGTCCCATCAGGAATCCCACGAGGATCATCGCCGCGTAGACGACGATCATCCCGCTCGGGCCGTTGTCATCGTAGCTGTAGTTCATGATTAACCTCTTTCGTTTTGCCTGAAGCCATCCGCGTGGGTGATCGCATCGACAACCCATTCCCGCTGCCATCGCCCGAGCCCCCTCACGCGCCGGTTCGGCGCGATCCCCACGGCGACCATGATCTTTCGCGCCTTAGCCTTGCCAATGCCGGGGAGGCTCGCCAGGAAATCCTCGACGCGCATACGCTGGGCCGCCTTGGCATCCAAAGCCGTCTTCGGGGTGATGCGCCCCGCTTTCATGTTCCTCTTGAGTTCGGCGCGCTCCCTACGCGCCTGGTTGGCGATCTCGAGCGCACGAGTGCGCTCCTCGGCGCTCATCGCCGGCAAAGGGCTTCTCATGACATCTCCCTCCTTCATGCCTCACCCCCGGCTCGGTTCGGCGGGCACCAGGTGCAGCGCGTAGGCGTCCCAGAGCACGTCGCACATGGTGTCCCAGAACTCCTTGGAGACGGCCACCGGCTTGCCGGGGTAGTCAAGAAGCCATCCTCGGCATATCCATACCGACATGGCCGCGTACTCGTTGTGGTCGATCTTCTCCATTTCGATGCGCTTCCTGTTCACCACCAGGTAGTGCAGGTACGGGATGAGCCGAAGCTCCGTCCTCGTCATGGGATACCCCGTGCCCAGGCGCATCCGGTACTTCTCGGCCAGCTCGTCGGTCAGGCAACCGCGCAGGCTGCCGGCGTTCTCGACCATCGTTTCCACCATCTTCAACCCACCTTCCTGTGTGGTTTCTTCCAGTACAGCTTCTCGCAGCGCTCCGAGCAGAAGCGCGTCCTCTTGTCGTTCGGCTTGCTGACGGTGACCTCCTTGCCGCAGCGGGCACACGCAAACTTCCTTGGCACGCGCTCGGCGAGTACGGCGGATATCATCCGCCACCTGCACTTCCTGTACCTCGCTTTATTCCAGCACGCCTTCGAGCAGAACACATGATCCGCGTTTCTGAGCTCGAACTTGGCACCGCACATGGGACACGTGCCGGACGAGGGTACCTGGCCCATTTCAACCTCCTTTCAGTCCCTCGTTTCCCGTTTCGGCGCGCCGTTCGCTGGTCTTGCATGCCACGTCCGACCGTGCCCAAGCGGCACGATCTTGGCGACCGGCGTGTTGTGACGGAGCACGACCACCTCCTCGCTGCTGGCTTGGACGTACTTGCAGATGTCATTGAGGCGCCGTTTGGCCTCCGTGATTCCGATGACGTTTTCCATCTTCCACCTCCTCCCGCGTGCTCGTCCCTATCGTGCTTGTACCCAAAGACCCTGAATTGAAACCCTGATTCGGAACTTTTTTCGGATTCGAGGCCGCCCGCCACCTTTCACCGCACCGCATTCGCTCGCCAAGTTTCCTGTTAGAATTAAGCGGGGCGGGTACAATGGCCATGCAGGGAACATGGCCATATGAGCAGATGCCCATGCAACCGGACACCCATGATGGCTGCTTTGGCCGGGACTGGAGGACCGTATGCAGGAGAGAGCGCCCAAGAAGCGCACCGTCTGGGATGACGCCAACTACTTCGACGAGTCGATATTTCGCAGCGAAGCCACGGGGTACTGGATGGAGTTTTCGGAGAGGTTCGACGGCGACCTCTCCGCAGACTCGGGCGGCGGGCAGACCTACCTGCACACCTATGTCGTGAATTGCAAGAACCGGGAGTTTCGACGCGAAAGCAAGACCGTCGAGAACAAATTGTGCCACCTGCCCCTTGTCGGAGTGGGCACCTTCCTGCGCGACGACGGGACCTACGAGGACAAGTCGTTCGTCGTAGAAAACCTCTACCGCGCGCGCCTTGAGGTCGTCAGCTATTACAATCCCTGCTTCCGATGCTGGGACGAGAACGGACGCATGTACATGGCGAGCTACAGCCGCGAGGCATGGGAGGCGGGAGACGACACGGTGAGGAGCTTCTTCGAGGTCCGCCTGCTCAAAAGCGCCGGCATCGAACTTGTCCACTCCCTCGCGCCCGACGACCCCCTGCCCGCCAACCTCCTGTTCACCGACCGTTACAGCGAGATCCCGCGCGCCGCGTCGCGCGTGTACGGCCTACCCGCCACCCAGTGGGAGGGCATGGACACCTGGGAGGGCTTCACCGAGGACGAGATGCGCGCGAACGGCATGCTGCCCGCCGAGCAGGAGAAGAAGGCGCGCCGGTTCTCCCTGTTCGGCCGCAGGAAGAAAAACGCGGTGCCCGAGCAGAACGTGTTCTACATCACCCGGCGCTGAGGGCGTTTGGGATAGGTGACGCGATCCCTGTTTGGCAAGCCCCCTTTCGGCGCGGAGCGCTTGGCCGTATCCTCCATAGCCAAAGTTCCACCGATTTCCATGGAGGGCTGAACCATGCCGGACACCCGCAATGACCCTGGTTCCAGGCAAACCCCCACGGCGGGCGACGCCGAAGGGCTGCTGTCGTGGTTTTTCGACAAAGACTCTCAGGTGATGGCGGCTGCCCGCTACTGGCCGGCGTGCTGGGGCGGGCAGTTCCGCGTGGGCGAGGCGCGCTACGCGACCGAGGAGGACGTGCTCGACGCGCTTTCCGGCCCACTCGACCTCAACCTGTACTACGCCCTGTGCGACTGCGACCGCCTCGGCGGCGCGCTTCCCCTGTCCGAGATCGCCGCGCACGCCGGGGACGCCCCGTGGCTGGCCTCCCGCGCCGCCGAGTACATCGAGCAAGGCGGTGCCGTGTTCTACACCGAGGCCTATCCCGACGACTTCGACGAGTGCGAGCTTGCCGAGCTCGCAAAGGACCGCCCCGACCTCTTCACGGAGGAATCCGTGCGCGAGTACCCCCGGCTTCAGGCGGCCGTAAGCGCCTTGGGCGTAAAGGGCCGCAACGGCGAGGCGGCCAGGCTCGCCAAGCTCCTGAACGAACATCCGCTTTCCACGCTTTCAACGGCGCATCGCGGGATCCCGCGTTAATCCCGCGCGCTGTTGGAAGGGTGGGAAGGGGGGCGTTCGCGTGCGGCGCGGGGGTTCCCGTTTGGCAACCCCCGTTCCTCTTCCCACCTGTCGTGCATACCATCTAAGCCATCTACTCTCGGTGATTGGAGGTATGCCATGCCCCTGTACGTTTTCCGTGGGACCGCCCGGCTCGATTACGAGGAGGCGAAGGCCCTCTGGGAGGCTATCTTCGCATCCTACGATGCGGCCCGCGACTTCGCCAAGAAGGCCTCGGGTGCGCACTCGGGCGAAAACCCCAACGAGAGCGCCCGCGTCACCGGGCCGAGCCTGTAGGGGGAACGTATGGAAAGGGACTTCCGAAGCATCAGGGAGCACGCGCTCGCGGCCATCGACGAGCTTGCGGGCGCAGACGCGGACGAGCTTCTCGACGCGGTCGGCGAAGCGCTTGGCAACCCGTCCATGCCGCCGGCCGACACGCTCCATGCCCTCATCGACCTGCCATCCCCCCTATACGACCGGAAGGCGGCAGACGGCGAGGAGATCTGCGATGTGCGCTGGGTGCGCGATGATGTGGTGGCCGCCTACGAGCATTGCCAGGGCGTGAGGCTTGGCAGAGGCGATGCGGTCGTGGAGGACTACATCGACGCGGTGGTGTCCGACATCGGCGATACCCTGCAGGACCGCTCGACCGAGTTCGGCTACGAGCTGATCTACGATTTCCTACCGGACTTCGATACGTTCGCCAGGGAAAGCGTTGCGGCTGCGGAGAAGGAGCCGTCTGCCCGCAATGCCCGCGCCGCCGAGGCGGCCGCCCGGGCGAGTTCCCATCTGGATGGCGCCCGCGCGCACGCAGCGTCTGCGACAAGACGGCTTTCCTAGGAGGGGCCACATGGACAAGAGCAAGCTCATCGTCTTAAGCGAGCGCACGTCGCGCGGCTGGGGCGAGGACGCGAAAGACGCGCTGATCTACAACCTCGCCAACTCCGAGCTCATTGTCGCAAGCAACTTCGACGCCGCCACGATGAGCTGGAGTTCGGGCAGGTACTTCGCAGACGCAAACGCTGCCATCGCACATTTCCACGGCAACCCCGACCCGCGCTGGTCCATCCCGGGCTGCACCCCCGACGACGTGCTTGGACTCTACGGCGAGGAGCACGGGTTGTCGATAGACGACGCGCGGGGCATCGCCGATAGGGTGAACGCCGCCCTCGGCGCGGACGACGACCTTTTCAGAGACGAGCTCCACCGCCAAGTGACGGGCTACCGGGCGGCGACGCGCCACGCGCAGGAGACGGTCGCGGGAACGATGACGCTCGACTGCAACGGCTACGACTACCTGCTGTGCGCCGACTCGCGCTCCGCGCCGACCGAGCATGCTGGGCGCGCGGCTTCGGAGGAGGCGTTCGCCGTCATCCGCTACTCCACCTCCATGATAGAGGAGGCCATGGCCAAGGAGGGGATACCCCTCACGCAGCCCAACATCGCCTCCGTGCGGGAGCGCCTCGCCAAGGCCCTCATCGAGGACGCGCGCGAAAACGCGCCCATCGCCCTCAGGGAGGCGCTCGCCTACGCCAAGCCAACCCTGCTGCGCGACGCCGCCGCCGGTTTCGCCGCGAAAGCGTCGGCCGAGGATCGCGAGCACGCCCATGTCGCGAGCCTGCGCGCAAGGTAGCCGCCCCGATGCAGAAAGGAGGGTCCCGCCATGCCGTCGACCCCTTACCCCGACCTGTCCCGAACCAGCATGCTGCCCATCTCGTGGGACACCGAAGGATCCAGGGCGCTTGGCGGGCTGCCCTACGCCAAGATGGCCCCGGCCGGCGGCGGGACGGAGCGGGTCTGCCTTGTGAACGCCTCCCTGCTGCCCGCGTCCTCGGCGCAGAGGATGCGCTACGCGCTCGGCGCGTTCGGCCCGTCCATGGTCGCCGACGCGGGGGCCGACGTCCTCGCGATCTCGGCGGGAAGCCCGGCGTTCTCGGCCCTGCAATGGGTCGATCAAGGAATCCGCGAGGCCGCGATGGCCGATCCCGCCGAGAACCCCGCCCGCCTCGGGAAGGCGGCATGGACGGCCTCCCTGCGCGGGAGTCTGCGGAAAAGCGCGCCCCGCGTGCTGCGCCAGATGCCCGATCCCCTGGCCAGCGCGCCGGCCAGGCCGCGCCGAACGGTCCGAAGGACCGCCGTCGCCGAGGGGCAGCTCGGCCTGTTCGACCCGCCGGCAAGCTCCGAGTCCGCCGCGAACGGCGTTGACGAAACCCGAGGCATTGACAATAATGATAGATTAGGGGAGGTTTTATCTAGCTCCCCAACCGCCGTCAACGTAGAAAAGGAGGCAGGCCATGGCAACCTTCGCGACGAAGCGCCCGTTCAGCGGCGTGAGGCAGATGAAATACGAGCAGCTTCTGGAGACGAACCCCGCATGGGTGAAGAAGGCGGACCCCGAGGAGCTGGAGGAGTACCTGAAGCAGGTGGAGCAGCGCTGGGCGGCCCGGACGAGCGAGATCTTGGAGCAGCTCATGGAGCGCAACGACATGGGGCCGGGCAAGACGCATCAGGGCGACCAGTACTTCTTCGACCGCATCGGGATGCTGGAAGAGCAGGCCAAAGAGCAGGCGACGGCCGAGGCGCTGGCCTAGAGGGAATCGAGTCCCAGCGGGCGACCGGACCCCTCGACCGCGCCCGCAAGAACGTCGCGGCCATCCGCATCGCCAAAGCGCTCTTATCCGAGGGGCGCGAGCCTGCGGGCGAGGAGGCCGCGACGCTTGCGGCCTACTCCGGATGGGGCGGTGCCGCCGATGCCTTCCGCGAGAACTACGAGGGTGCGGGACTCCCCGGCTTCTCGCAGGTGAACGGCGAGCTTCGCGAGCTTTTGTCCGAGGACGAGTACGCCGAGGCGCGAGCCAGCACCCTCACGGCGTTCTACACCCCCGCCTCGGTCGCCCGCGCCATGCACGGGGCGCTCGCGGCCATGGGCTTCGGCGCGGCGCGCAAGGGGGCCTCCAAGGCGGACCGCGTGCTGGAACCGGGGTGCGGCACAGGCAACTTCATGGCCGTGTCCGACGCCATGGGGCTCGGATTCTCCTACGACGGCATCGAGGTCGACCGCATCTCCGCGACCATCGCCGGCCACCTCCACCCGCTCGACCATGTGGTGAACGCGGGATTCGAGGAGTGCTACGTCTCGTCGGACTCCTACGACGCGGTGGTGGGCAACGTCCCCTACTCCGATGCCATCGTGCTCCCCGGCATCGACGGGCGCGGGAGCGCCCCCATCCACGACTGGTTCATCCAGAAGAGCGTGGACGCGCTGCGCCCCGGAGGCGTGGCGATCCTGCTCACGAGCCGCCATACCATGGACAAGGCGGGAGAGGCCGCGAGGCGTTGGATCGCCCAGCGCGCCGAGCTCGTCGGCATGGCCCGCCTGCCGGAGGAGACCTTCGCGCGGCAGGCGGGCACCGAGGCGGTGTCCGACGTGCTCGTGCTCCGCAAACGGGCCGAGACCGTGCCCGACCCGCAGGATGCGTGGGTGCGGACGGCCGCTTTGCACGCGCCGGACGGCTCCGCCGTGCCGGTGAACGCATGGCTGCTCGACCACCCCGAGTGCGTCATCGGGGATCCGACCCTGGAGCTCGGACGCCACGGGTACTCCTACAGCCTCAGAAGCGGCCTTGACGCCGATAGGATCGGCGAGCGGCTCTCCGAAGTGCTGTCGGCCCAGGTCTCGGGCCTTGCGCGCGCCCACGACGAGCTGGGCCGGCGGGCCGAGGAGCCGGTGTGCGCCGTCTTGCCGAAGGACGGCGGCAACGCCCTCGAGTACATGCTGGACGACTCCGGCCAGCTCTGGTACGGCGACGGGGAGACGGTGGAGGCCGTCGCGCTGCCGCCTGCGGACGCCGAGCGGCTCGCCGCCATGGTGCGCCTGCGCGACAACCTGCGCGGGCTGCTTTCCTTCGAGCGGGAGTGCCCCGACGATGCGCTCGTCGGCGAGCGCATCGCCGAGCTCGACGCGCGCTACGACGAGTTCGTCGGGCGGTTCGGGCGCATCTCGGACAGGAAGAACCGCTCGCTTTGGGGGCAGCGCAGCGACTACAGCATCTCGCTCCTGAGAAACACCGAGGTCACAGACTCCCTCGGGCGGTTCGTCTCGAAAAGCGACATCCTCTCCCGGCGCGTTCAGTCCCCGGCGCGGGCGCTGCCCGAGCGCGTGGACGACGTTCGGGACGCCCTCTCCATCTCGCTCGACCAGACGGGCGGCGTGGACATGGCCCTCATCGCCCGCCTCTGTGGGATGGCGGAGGCCGATGCCGCCGAGGCGCTCGGGGACGCCCTGGTGCGAGACCCCGACACGCGCAAGCACCTCCTCGCCGAGGCGTACCTCTCGGGAGACGTGCTCGGCAAGCTCGACCGCGTCGACGCTCTCCTCGACGAGGCCGAGCGCGGCGGCCTGCGCGCCCGCCGCGCCGCCTGGCTTGAAGCCTGCGGGGTCGGAGTTGTGGAGGAGGCGCTTTGCGAAGAGGTCGCCGACGAGGGGTTCAAAAGGGAGATGAACAAGGTCGGGGGCGCGTGGAACGCTTTTTGCGACCCGCTCCACGCCAAAGTCGCCGTCGACACCGACGCCGCCGAGGATGCCGCTCTTAGCCGGTTCAGGCGGAGCAGCTACGGCCGGGGATTGCCCTCGACCGTGATGAGGCTTGTCGGCGATCTCCGGCCGGGCTGCGCCCTCTTGGATGGCGAGGGGGCTCCGCAGGGACTGTGGAAGCGGTACTGCTTGGCCGCGCAGATGAGCGACTACCGCAGCGGCGTGTCGACGGCGGCGCAGGTGCAGCTCGTGCGCGCCGCAGCGCTCGCCCCGCGAGATGCGGTCTCCGACGAGGCGCTCGCGGCGCTGATCGCCGGGAGGGCGCTTGTCGGGAAGCGGGCCGTGGCCGAGGCGCTCTCCGACATGCTCCCCGGCATCGACGTGCCGGACGAGCAGGCCCTCCTCGACCTGAGAGGCAACGCGGCCGAGAGAAACGCCCTCGCGCTGCCGCTCGCGCGCGCCCTGCGCGAGGACCCCGACGTGCTCGACTACCTGCTGCTCGCCGCCGAGCGGCACGACAGGCGGGTGGCCGAGGAGGCCGAGCGGCGCGGCGGCTACGGCTACGGTTACCGCTACGGCGCAGGCGGCGACGAGGGGTTCCTTGAAGCCGATGCGGCGGGCCTCGCCTCCTTCAAGAGCGAGCGCGATGCGTTCGAGCAGGCGCACCCCGTCGAGATCGACCGCGAGCGCGTGGCCGAACTCCGCTCCCTGCGCACGCGCCTGCGCCAGGCCGCGCCCGCGCGCCTTGAGCCGTCGGAGATAGGCATCGGCCTCGGCGCGCCGTGGGTGCCGCCTGCCATCTACTTCCAGTTCGCCGCCGAGACCTTCGGTTTCGCGGCCGCCGCGAGCGCCGGGGCCGCCTCCGAGACGTCGGTGTCGAAGTGGGAGCTCTCCCGCTCCGACGGGACGGGGACCTGGCGCTTCAACCGCTCGGGAGCTCCCGAGCTGATGCCGGACGTGCTGCGCGCCTTCGGCACCGCCGAGATGAACCCGATAGCCCTCATGGAATCCGCCATGAACGGGTCGGTCATCAACATCACCAAGCCCGATCCGAACCCACCCGCCGACAAGCCCGACGCGCGCGTGAAGGACCCTGCCGCCACCGCCGCCGCCTACCGGGCGAGGGAGGTCATCGACAAGGCGTTCAAGGACTGGGCGTTCGCCGACCCGGAGCGCGCCCGCAAGCTCGCGGACCTCTACAACCGCCGCTTCAACAACCTCGCCCCGCGCCGCTACGACGGCGGCTACCTCACGTTGCCCGGATCCAACCCGGAGATCTGCCTCCGCCCGCACCAGAGGGACGCCGTGGCCCGCATCCTGCAATCGGACGAGGGCACGCTCGTGGCCCACTCGGTTGGCGCCGGCAAGACCTTCGCAGGGGTGGCGGCCGTCTACGAGGCGCGGCGCATCGGAAAGGCGTCCAAGCCGCTTGTCGTGGTGCCCAACCACCTCACCGAGCAGTGGGCCGGAGACTTCCTGCGCCTCTATCCCGGCGCGCGCGTGCTCTACATGACGAGGTCCGACATGGGCAGCCAGGACGCTACCAGGGCCTTCTGGGGCCGTGCCGCCACGGGCGACTGGGACGCGGTCATCGTGGGGCAGTCGCGCTTCGACATGCTGGGGCTGTCGCATGAGCGCAAGGAGGCCGCCTTGACGCGCAGGATCGAGGAGATAGAGACATCCATCGCCCTTTCCAGGGGCGACGGCAACGACTTCTCCGTCAAGCAGCTGGAGCAGATGCGCAAGCGCGTCGAGCGCCAGCTCGACAAGCTGCGCAGCGGCAACCGCACAGCCGGCGTGTCGTTCGAGGAGGTCGGTTTCGACTTCCTGCTCGTTGACGAGGCCCACGGCTACAAGAACCTCGCCGTCGTCGGGAGGAGCGTGGCGGGCATGTCGTCAACCTCGTCCCAGAAGTGCGAGAACCTCATCGACATATGCGACTGGATGCGCGAGCAGGGAAAAGGCGGCAACATCGTGTTCGCGACGGGGACGCCCGTGTCCAACACCATGAGCGAGCTCTACAACATGGAGCGTTACCTCGCACCCGGCCTGCTTACGTCGCAGGGCGTGTTCTACTTCTCCGACTGGGCGCAGAGCTTCGGCGAGACGGTGCAGTCGGTGGAGGTGAAGCCCGAGGGCAAAGGGTTCCAGGTCAAGGAGAGGTTCGCCAGGTTCCACAACCTGCCCGAGCTCATGAGTTCCTTCCACTCCTTCGCCGACATCATGACGGCCGACGACCTTGATTTGGACGTGCCCGAGGTCGTATCGGAGACGGTCGCCATCCCCTGCACCGACGAGCAGCGGCACCTCGTCGAGCTTCTGTCGGCGCGCGCCGAGGACATCCGGCGGGGCGGCGTGGACCCTGCGGTGGACAACCTCCTGAAGATCACCTCCGAAGGCAGGGCGCTCGCGCTGTCCCCGAGGCTTATGGAGGGTATCGGCGAGGACGAGGCGTCCTACGGTGGCGAGCAGGGAAAGCTCTCCGCCTGCGCCGAGAACGTGCTGCGCGTGTGGGAGGAGACCGCTGCCGAGCGGGGCGCGCAGCTCGTGTTCTGCGACACCTCGACGCCCGGGAGGAAGGCGTGGAACGTCTACGACGAGGTGAAGGCGCAGCTCGTGGCCATGGGCGTGCCCGAGGGGCAGATCGCCTTCGTCCACGACGCCGGCAACGACCCCAAGCGGCGCGACGAGCTGTTCGAGAGGGTCAACGACGGCGAGGTGCGCGTGCTGTTCGGCTCCACGCAGAAGCTCGGCACCGGCACCAACGTGCAGAGGCGCCTCGCGGCCATCCACGACCTCGATTGCCCGTGGCGGCCCGCCGACCTGGAGCAGCGCTTGGGCCGCATACAGCGGCAGGGGAACATGTTCAAGGAGGTGCGCGACTTCCGCTACGTCACCACGGGCACCTTCGACTCCTACCTGTACCAGACCGTCGAGCGCAAGCAGCGCTTCATCAGCCAGGTTTTCACGAACAAGAACCCGGCTCGCTCGGGCGACGATCTGGACGAGACGGTGCTCGACTACGCGACCATCAAGGCGGTGGCGTCGGGCGACCCCGCCGTGCGGGAGAGGCTGCTCAAGGAAAA